>NZ_JBWKCC010000001.1:0-271414 GCF_056436655.1 Streptomyces sp. NPDC043427
CCCCCCCCCCCCCCCCCCCCCCCCCCCCCCCCCCCCCCCCCCCCCCCCCCCCCCCCCCCCCCCCCCCCCCCCCCCCCCCCCCCCCCCCCCGCCCCCGACCCACGACGCACGGCAGGCGCCACCGGCAAAAACCCACGACGCACGGCAGGCGCCACCGCCAGAAACCCACGCCGCACGGCAGGCGCCACCGCCAAAACCCCGGCTCACTCCCCCCGCTGCGACCGAGCCTTGAACGCAGCCTTCCGAGCCTCCTTGGCTACCCTCTTGTCAGGGTGCAACCGCCCCATCTCCTCCAACACATCCGCCGTAGCGGGATGATCCACACGCCACGCAGCCGCAAAGAAACCCCTGTGCTGCTCGGCAAGCCCCGCCACCAGCTCACGCAACTCCTCGGAGTTGCCCTCTGCCGCCAACTGCGCGGCAACCGTGTCGATGGTGAGCCAGAAGACCATCGCCTCGGACGGCGCCGGAACATCAGCGGCCCCATGCTCGCTCAGCCACACCCGAGCCAGCCCACCCAACTCCGCATCGTCGAGCACTTCCCGCAACGCGGGTTCGGCCTGCACACCGACAAGCGACAGCGCCTGCTGACACCGCAGCCGCCGCAACGGTGCCCCCGCATCGCTCCCACGAGCCGCACCCAGCAACTCCCGCGCGGCCTCCACCACTTCGCGCCGCGCCAACCACTGCTCGGTCTCCGCCAGAGCGGCCCGCGCCCCGAAGGACGCCGTCCCGTCGAGCAGGGCGTCGGCGCCCTTGTCCGCGAGCTCACCCACAGCCGGCGCCGTGAACCCGGCCTCCAGCATCCGCGCCCGCAGCCCGTACAGCCCGAGCGGCGTGAGCCGCACCATGCCGTACCGAGAGACATCGGTTTCGTCCACCGACGCCGAGGGCTCCTCGTCCGCGTCGGCCATCAACGCCTCGTCGACGGGCTGGTAGTCCACCAGCCCCACCGGCGCCAGCACCCGGAACTGCTCGTCCAACCGCATCATCGCGTCGGACACCTGCTCCAGTATGTCGTTGCTGGGCTCCCCCATGCCCCCGGGCATGATCATCGAAGCGGCCAGCGCGGGCAACGGCACCGGCCCCTCCCCCGGCCCGTCCTCACTGACCGTCAGGAGGTACAGGTTTCCCAGCACCCCGTCGAGGAACTCCGCCTCCGCCTCGGGATCCCAGTCCAGCCGCGAGAAGTCGACCTCGCCGCCCTCGTCCATCGCCTCGACCAGATCATCAAGATCGGGCACGCTCGCGTCGGCGATCACGGTCTCCAGGGCGGCCAGCCACACCCCGAGCACGTCGTGCGGCGACCCCCCGGTCAGCAGGGCGAGGTCCGCACCGGCCGCCACGGTGCCGGCCTCCTCGTCGACGACCTCGACCAGCCCGGCGTCCACGGCAACCCGCCACGCCTCACTGGCAAGAGCCGCAGCCTCACTCACCCCAGGAGTCTCACCAGCGGCAGCGCCCTCAGGAGCCTCGCCGCTACCAGGCACAAGCCCCAGCACCTCCGCGGCCCCCGCCAACTGCTCCTCGGCCAGCCCACCCCCCGCGTCGACACGCGTCTCGGGCCCGGCCCAGCGAGCAAGCCGCACGGCCCGTGCGAGCAACGGCGTGGACAGCGCGTCCCGCGCCAGCTCCGCTTCGGAATGCAGGCGCACCGGCGGCAAGGGGGAGCTGTCTGACATCGGTTGGTTCTCCTCGGGCGCGTCGTACCACTCAGTCGCTCAGCCTAGACGGATTTCGACCCATGCCGCCCGGTTCATCTCCCGGTCAGTGGCCGTACATGGCTGAAACCTTGACAACTGACGTGACCAGGCAGGAGATTGACGCGCGTAGAAATCAGTGAACACCTGTGTTCCCGACTCCTACGCACTCTACGCGCGTCGCCATCGCCCCACCGGTCGCGGCCCACCGTCCACGCTCCACCCTCGTCCCGGCGCCCACGTACGTCCCCGGAGGGATCCCTTGCCGAGCAGGTCTTCCGCGCGCCTCGCCGCGCTCACCGTCGCCGCCGTCTGTTCCGCGGCGTCCACCGTCGTCCTCACCTCTCCCGCACACGCCGACTCCCTGCGCATCCACGACATTCAGGGCAACACCCGGATATCCCCGTACGCCGGCAAGCAGGTCACGGACGTGGCCGGAATCGTCACCGGCGTGCGCGGCTACGGCTCCTCCAAGGGCTTCTGGATCCAGGACCCGACCCCGGACGCCGACCCGGCCACGAGTGAGGCCGTCTTCGTCTTCACCAGCTCCGCCCCCAAGGTCGCCGTCGGCGACGCCGTCACCGTCAGCGGCACGGTCTCGGAGTTCGTCCCGGGCGGCACCTCGTCCGGCAACCAGTCGCTGACCGAGATCACGAAGCCGACCTTCACCGTCGTCTCCAGCGGCAACGCCGTCCCGGCCGCCACCGTCGTCGACGCCCGCTCCGTACCGGACGCCTACGCCCCGGCCGGCGACGCCGCCGCCAGCAGTTCGGTCAACGGTCTGACGCTCAAGCCGTCGAAGTACGCCCTGGACTACTACGAGTCCCTGGAGGGCATGAACGTCCGGGTCGCCGACGCGCGCGTGGTCGGCGCCACCGACCCGTTCACCGAGCTGTGGGTCACGGTGAAGCCGCGCGAGCACGCCAACCGCCGCGGCGGCACGGTCTACGGCTCCTACGACTCCCAGAACACCGGCCGGCTCCAGATCCAGTCCCTGGGCGCGGTGGCCGACTTCCCCTCCGCGAACGTCGGCGACACGCTCACCGGCACCACGACGGGCCCGCTGGACTACAACCAGTTCGGCGGCTACACGCTGGTCGCCAACGAGATCGGCACGCTGAAGAGCGCGGGCCTGCAGCGGGAGACCACCCAGAAGCAGAAGAAGGGCGAGCTGGCGGTCGCGACGTACAACGTCGAGAACCTCGACCCGTCCGACGCCACGTTCGAGGAGCACGCCTCCGCGATCGTGAACAACCTGAAGTCGCCCGACATCGTGTCCCTGGAGGAGATCCAGGACAACAACGGCGCGAAGAACGACGGCACAGTGGCCGCCGACCAGACGGTGACCAAGCTGATCGACGCGATCGTCGCGGCGGGCGGCCCGAAGTACGACTGGCGCTCGATCGACCCGGTGAACAACGCGGACGGCGGCGAGCCCGGCGGCAACATCCGCCAGGTGTTCCTGTTCAACCCGGAGCGGGTCTCCTTCACCGACCGCGCGGGCGGCGACGCCGCGACCGCCGTCGGCGTCACCCGGGAGCGCGGCAAGGCGGCCCTGACGGCCTCCCCCGGCCGTATCGATCCCACCGACGCGGCCTGGGCGAACAGCCGCAAGCCGCTGGCCGGCGAGTTCGCCTTCCGTGGCCGCACGGTCTTCGTGATCGCCAACCACTTCAACTCCAAGGGCGGCGACCAGGGCCTGACCTCGCAGTACCAGCCGCCGGCGCGCAGCTCGGAGACCCAGCGCCACCAGCAGGCGACGCTGGTGAACGCGTTCGTCAAGAAGATCCTCGATGTCCAGAAGAACGCGGACGTCATCGCGCTGGGCGACATCAACGACTTCGAGTTCTCCGACACCGCGGGGCTCCTCGAGGGTGACGGCGAGCTGTGGTCGGCGATCAAGTCGCTGCCGAAGAGCGAGCGTTACACGTACGACTACCAGGGCAACAGCCAGGTCCTCGACCAGATCCTGGTCAGCCCGTCGATCCGGCGCGGCTGCGGCCTCGAGTACGACAGCGTGCACATCAACGCCGAGTTCAACGACCAGATCAGCGACCACGACCCGCAGGTCCTGCGGTTCCAGCCGTAGCTGAAAGTGACGCGGGGCCGACCGGACAGAACGCCGTCCGGCCGGCCCCGTCTCTGCTCGCCCACCACGTCTGCACCGGTCACGACACCGTCACCGTGCTGCACTCGCGCAGGGGGCGAACGGGCCGGCCTACGACGCCTACGCCAAGGCACAGGCCTCGACGGTCTGCCGCTGACGTGACGGCGTCCCCGCCCGCCAGGCGCTGAAGAGGAGCGAGTGGACGCGCGGATCGGCGGCGTCGGGGTGGGCGTCGGTGCGGCGGGTCATGCCTGCCTCCACGGATCGGTGGGCGGTGCGTGTACACCGCCCACCGTCCGACCTCGACCGGACTTGAGGTCAAGCACCGCCCGGCCGACCGGCATCACCACAGGGACCGCTCAGCCCCTCCGCACGACCACCGAAGGCTCGCCTCAGTGGTGCCGTCGTCGCAGCACGGCCGCCGCGATCACGGCGCCCGTGGCTCCGGCGATCAGCACGACGCCGGGGTGCCGCAGACCGGCCTGGACGACGGTCCGTACCGGGCTCGGCAGTCCGTCCACGGCGTGGCCCGCCTGCTCCGCCCTGCCCTGGACGACGTGCCCGGCCCGACCCGCCCGGCCCTGGACCACGTGTCCGGCCTGGGTCGCCCTGCCCTGCAGGGTGTGGCCCGCCTGGGCCGCCCTGCCCTGGACGACGTGTCCGGCCTGGGCGGCCTTGCCCTGGACGGCATGGCTCGCCTGCGCGGCGGTGCTGCGCAGTTGGACGGTCATGGCGCCGGCCTTGTCCCTGAGGTCGGCTGCGCGGGCCATGGCGCGGCCCTTCACATCCGCCTTCGCGGCCAACTCCTCTATGGTGTCGCCGAGTTGACTCCTGGTCTGCGCTATCTGCCGGCGCAGCTCGTCGGGCCCCTTGGCGCCGCCCGTCTTCGGTGTCCTGTCCGTCATCGATGCGCCCTTTCCCTGATCTCCTCGACATCGGCCCTGACGCTGCCGAGGGTCTCCTCGGGGGTGGGGGGCGCGGCACGGCGCAGCTGCGAACGACCGAGCGCGGCCAGCAGGCCGGCTACGGCGAACAGCACCGCCGTGACGATCAGCGCCGCGGCCCACACGGGCAGCGTCAGCGAGAGCGCGGCGGTGGCCGTACCGGCCAGGGCGAGCAGACCGGCGTAGGCGAAGGCGCCCGCGGCACCGATCATCCCGCCGCCGCGGCCCGCACGCCGGCCCTTCTCGGCCAGCTCCTCCTTCGCGAGGCCGATCTCCTGCCGTACCAGCCGGGAAAGTTGTTCAGTGGCCTGTCCGACGAGTTCACCCACGGAGTGGTGCTCGTCGAGGGCAGGTCGGGAGTGCATGGTCCCGGTCACGGTGTTCCGCCTCCTCTCGTCTTTCCGGAAACACCCGGGTACCCGGGCCGGTCCCCGTTACCCCTGCTCGCCACCCCCGCTCCCGCGCTGCCCGAGCCGCGCCAGTTGAGCCTCGAACCAGTCGAGCCGCGCCTGCAACAGGGCTGCCTGCGCGACGAGTTCGGGCACACCGAGCCCATCGGCCGCATCGAGCCCGGCTGCCCCTGCCGCCGTCCCGGCCCCAGCCACGACCCGCAGCCCCTCCCCGCCCAGCCGGGCGAACCCGGCGAGCGATACGGACGTACGGCCGCGCAGGCAGCCCGCGCAACGCGGCGCCAGTGCCAGCCAGCCGGGGCGCCCCCAGCCGGCGTCGGCCAGCGCGGAGGCGACCGCGCCGCACGCACAGGGACCGACGGTGGCCGTGCGGACGCGCTGGCGGGCGTAGCGGAAGCCGCGCTCGAAGCGGATGTAGGCGCCCAGTACCGTGACCTCGAGCAGGACGGCCGTCCGGTGTTCGGCCGTGCACAGCATCGCCTCGGCGGTCGTGCGGTCGTGCACGCAGTGGAAGCCGCAGTCGCAGCGGCGGTGCGGCGCCCTGTGTCGCAGGCCGTAGACGCAGGACGCGTCGGCCAGGACTCCGTACGGCAGCGCGCCACCCAGCGACACACCGGTGAACCCGGCCCGGGTGCCGTCCTGCGACAGCACCGGGTGGGCGATCTTGTATCCGGTCGGCGGCTCCGTAGGGCGTTCCTCCGGAAGCCGCAGCCTCATCGGGCGGCCGGTACCTCTTCGGGCGCGGACGCCTGGAGGTCGTCGATCTCCTCGGGGAGTACGACTTCCTCGTCATGGTCCTGCGGCTGCTCCTCCGCGACTCCGGTGGCGAGTGCCTTGCCGAGCTTCATGACGCCTCCCATGTCCAGGGACAAATGACCGTCATGGCCATGGTGACCCATCAGGGGCACATTGGACACCGGGCCTGGCGACTCGACTCTCACTTCTCAGTGATGCTTACACATATCTCGTAGCAAATTTAAGTGGAGCTTCACGATGGCCCGACCGAGACTACCCCCATGACGACCGCAGCCTCCCCGCCCCCGCCTTTCGGCCGCGCCCTGTGCGCGATGATCACGCCCTTCACCGAGGCCGGCACGCTCGACCTCGACGGCGCGCAGCGGCTCGCCGACCGGCTGGTGACGGAGGGCTGCGACGGCCTCGTCCTCTCCGGCACCACGGGCGAGAGCCCGACCACGACGGACGCCGAGAAGTCCGCGCTGGTCGGCGCCGTGCGCGAGGCGGTCGGTGATCGCGCGTCCCTGGTCGCGGGCGTGGGTACCGCCGACACCCGGCACACCGTCGAGCTCGCCCTGGCCGCGGAGAAGGCCGGCGCGGACGGCGTGCTGGTGGTCACCCCGTACTACAGCAGACCCCCGCAGGACGCCGTCGAGGCGCACTTCCGGGACGTCGCGGACGCCTCCGGGCTGCCGCTCGTGCTGTACGACATCCCGGGCCGCACCGGTACCCGTATCGAACCCGAGACGATGATCCGCCTGGCCGAGCACCCCCGGATCGTCGCGGTGAAGGACTGCTCCTACGACTTCCTCGGCACCCAGAAGGTGCTGTCCCGCACCGAGTTGGCGTACTACGCGGGCTGCGACGAGCACGTCCTCGCCCTGTACGCGGTGGGCGCGGCCGGCTACGTCAGCACGGTCGCCAACGTCGCGCCGCGCGAGTTCCGGGCCGTTCTCGACGCGTTCGACGCGGGCGCCACGGCCGAGGCGGCCCGCCTCCAGCAGCGGGCCACGCCCCTCATCGAGGCGATGATGGCGGGGGGCCTGCCCGGAACCGTCACAACCAAGGCGCTCCTCAACGCCCTGGACCTGCCGGCCGGCCCGGTCCGCCCACCGCTGCGAAGCGCCGACCGCGCGACGACCGACGGGCTGCTGGCAACGTACGAGCGGCTCATGTGGAGAGCGGGATCCGCGTATCGCACAGATCGACCGACTCAAGGAAGAGGTGGCCCAACTTCGTGGACGAGTCAGCCGGATGAACCAGGAACTCGCTGAGAGAGAGGAATTCCGTGCGACGGCTCTGTCCCGGCTTGCCGCCCAGCATGAGGAGATCATCTCGCTGAGGCGGCAGCTCCAGGACGCCACCGCACGGGGCTTGCGCGTGGCACCGTCACGATGAGCCACAGCTGGTGAACAGCCTATGGCTGCCGCCGGGGGACACGACGCCGGCCCGGACGGTCGCGGTAGCACGGTCCCGTGGTACTTGACCGCCCGGCGGTCACACTCCGATGAAGCTCACTGTTTCTGTCATGTCCGCCCGCCCGGTGCGCAGCGGTGGCACCCCTTCCTTCTCGAATCCCACCGCGACACCGCAGAACAGCACGAGCCCGTCGTCTGCCCCGACCAGCTGGCTGACGGTCTTGCGATACATCGTCCACATCACCTGAGGGCAGCTGTGCAACCCTTCAGCCCTCAGCAGCAGCATGACCGTCTGCAAGTACATCCCCGCGTCCCCCCACTGCCCGGGCCCCATCGTCCGGTCGAGGTAGCAGAACAGCACGACCGGGGCCCCGAACGCCTCCGAGTTCAAGGCGGCGATCTTTTTGGGCCTGTCGAGGTCGTCGCGCTCGATCCCCAATGCTTCGTACCGCTGGGCGGCAGCGGCCGAAAAGCGGTCCAGGTATGGCGAGGTCAGTTCGGTCGGGTACATCGGGTACTCCCGCTCATCACCCGGGTCGCCCGCCAATGCCCTGGCCGTCGCGCGCCTCTTCAGTTCGGCCAAGGACTCGCCGCTCACGACATACACATGCCACGGCTGGAGGTTCCCACTCGACGGAGCACGCGTCGCTGCAGCCAGCACTCGTTCGAGTGCCTCTTTGGCAACCGGCTCATCGCTGAACGCCCGCACGGCCCGACGACTGTCCACTGCTTCATACACGTCCACGTCTTCTCGTCCCTCTCAGCCAACGACAGCAACCTCTCCATCGTCTTCAGCGTGCATGAAGGCATCAGAGGGGCTGTATCGCCGGTCGGCCCGTTACTCGTACCGGTACTTCAGCGAATCCGCCTCCGCCTGCTCGATGTCAGCGATCGTCAGCTCCGGCATCCGCAGCTGGGCCAGCGTCACCTCGGCCGAGGTCGGCTGGGCGTCCGCCGGCAGCCACTGCTCCGGCTTCCACGCACCGCTGCGCAGCAGCGACTTGGGGCAGTGCGGGTAGACCTCCTCGATCCCCACCACCAGCGCACTGGCCGGCGGCTTGCCCACGGCGGTCAGCTGCGACAACAGCTCCGGGCGGGTGGAGACACAGGCCCGGCCGTTCACCCTGAGCGTCGTGGTGCGCCCCGGGATGACAAACAGCAGCCCGGCCCGTCCGGTGGCGACGACGTTCTGCAGGGTGTCCAGACGCTTGTTGCCTGCACGTGGTGCGCGGCGGGAAGCGGCTGCTGAACACCCGCCACCACCTGGAGGCGGCCCGGCTCACCGAGGAGCGGTGGAGGGAGCGGTGGCAGGTTGACCTGGGCCGGCGTCTTAGTTGTGGCTGTGCAGGATCTCGTTCAGGCCGCCCCACTCGGCGTTGTTCGGGACGGCCTGGACCATGCCGTTCAGCGAGTTGCGGCGGAAAAGGATGTTGTTCGCGCCGGAGAGCTCACGCGCCTTGACGATCTGGCCGTCGGGCAGCGCGACCTTGGTGCCGGCGGTGATGTACAGGCCCGCCTCGACCACGCAGTCGTCGCCGAGCGCGATGCCGACACCGGCCTCCGCGCCGACGAGGGACCGCTCGCCGATGGCCACGCGCTCCTTGCCGCCGCCGGACAGGGTGCCCATGGTGGACGCACCGCCGCCGATGTCGGAGCCGTCGCCGACGACGACGCCCTGGGAGATACGGCCCTCGACCATGGAGGTGCCGAGGGTGCCGGCGTTGAAGTTGACGAAGCCCTCGTGCATGACGGTGGTGCCGGACGAGAGGTGGGCACCGAGACGGACGCGGTCGGCGTCGGCGATGCGGACCCCGGCCGGGGCGACGTAGTCCGTCATCCGCGGGAACTTGTCGACGCCGAACACGCTCAGGTGCTGCCCACGGGCGCGGGCGGCGAGCCGCACCGTCTCCAGGGTGTCCACGGCGACCGGACCGAGGGACGTCCAGGCCACGTTGGCGAGGAGGCCGAAGATGCCGTCCAGGCTCTGCTCGTTCGGCTTGACGAGCCGGTGCGAGAGCAGGTGGAGGCGCAGGTAGGCGTCGTGGGTGTCGAGCGGCTTGTCGTCGAGCGAGGAGATGACCGTACGGACCGCGACGACCTCCACGCCACGCACCTCGTCCTTGCCGACGGCGGCGACGGCGTGCTCGCCGATCAGCTCACGCATGCGGTCGGCGTCGAGCCGCTCGCTGCCGGCGGGGCCGGGCTCGACGGCGAGCTCGGGGGCGGGGAACCAGGTGTCGAGAACGGTGCCGTCGGCGGCGATGGTGGCGAGCCCGGCGGCAACGGCGCCGGTGGTACGAGGAGCAGTCGTGTCGGTCATGGGGGAAACCTAACCGCCCGGGGCCCACGGAGGCCAACCCGCGGGCGACCGTCTCAGGTGCCGGGCGGGCGGAGCCGCGGCCCCGTCGGTCCTGGTGGGTTTCTTGTAGGAACCCACTATGCTCGACGCAACGACGTCGCACGGCAGGGAGGCCGACCGACCCATGGCCCGCAGGACCAGCCTGGAGGACTCCACCTGTGCCATCGCCCAGGCCCTGGACGTCGTCGGCGACTGGTGGACCCTCCTCATCGTGCGCGACACCGCACGGGGCGTGCACCGCTTCGACGAGCTCCAGCGCGAGCTCGGCCTCTCGCGCAAGGTGCTGGCCGAGCGGCTGCGCCTCCTCGTGGAGGCGGACGTGCTCACGCGGGTGCCGTACCAGGAGCGTCCGGTACGGCACGAGTACCGCCTCACCCCGCGCGGCCGCGCCCTGCTGCCCGTCCTGATCGCCCTTCAGGACTGGGGGGATGCCTGGGTCCTGGGCGACGGGAGGACGACGGCCACGGCGTCGGACGCCTCGACGGAGGCCCGCCGGGTGCACGAGCTGGTCGGCACCCAGCTCCCCGGCCTCCGGCTCCCCGACCACGCGGGCGTGTTGCGCGACCCGGTCGCCGCCGACACCCCGTTCACCGTCGTGTACTGCTTCCCCGGCGCCTACGCGCACGCGGACGCCTATCCGCCGGGCTGGACGGACATCCCTGGCGCCCCCGGCTGCACCCTGGAGTCCTGCACCTATCGCGACCGCCTCGCGGAGTTCCACGCGGCCGGCGCCACTGTGCACGGGGTCTCGACGCAACGCCCCGACGAGCTGCGGGCGTTCGCAGAGAAGGAGGGCCTGGGCTTTCCACTCCTGTCGGACGCGGAGCCGGCCCTGATGGCCGCCCTGCGACTGCCCACGTTCCGCGCGGCGGGCATGGGGCGCCTCAAGCGGCTCACCCTCGTCGTGGACCGGCAGCGGGTCGTACGGGCCGTGCAGTACCCGGTCCCGGACATCGCGGGGAGCGTGGAGGCGGCGCTGGCGACGGTGCGGCGCCTGGCTCCCGATCCGGTGGAGTGAGCCCCGGGCACGCTGCGGGCTGACTGCTGGTCACGCTGTCAACTGACTCTCGGTCACATCGCGCATCAAGCTCTGATCACACTCTGGAAACCGCTCACTTCAAACGGCTGCTCGAAGGTCATCTGTTCCACTACTCTTCCATCTGCTTCACCATTCACACACCGGGTCATCGCAGCCGCGGCAGCCGTGGAGCGCCGCGAGAGGAACAGCGCATGCCAGAAAACAAGTCCCGGCCCCCGCAGGAGCACCCGTGGGAGAACGGCTGGGCCCCGGACACCTCCCGGACGCCGGGCACCCGTCGGCTGTGGCTGGCGGGTGGCCTCGCCGTGGCCACCATCACGGCCTGCGTGGTGGCCATCACCGCCACGGAAAGGGACGGTGACGGGATGTCGGGGAAGGCATCGGCCTCCGGCACCGCGCCGGGCCTGATCTCCTTCGGCACGCCGTCTCCGGCCGGCACCACGACGCCCAAGGGCAAGACCGCGATGCCGTACGCGGCCGCCGCCTCGCCCACCCCCCTCAAGGAGAGCCCCACACCGACACCCACCCCCACACCCACCAAGCCTCCGGCGGCCGACAAGCCCGCCAAGCCGGCCCCGGCCGAGGAGAAGGCCCCCAAGCCCGCGACGAACTGGCGCTCCGTCCGCTCGGCCAACTACCCGGAGCGGTACTGGTACGTGACGGGCAGCTATGTGAAGCTCGCCCAGGTCAGCTCCGCGGGCGCACGCCAGGACGCCACCTTCGCCCTGGTCAAGGGCCTGGCCAACGGCGCCTGTTACTCGTTCGCCACGGCGGACGGCGGCTATCTGCGGCACCGCAACTTCGTGCTGCGCGCCGAGCACGACGACGGTTCGTCCCTCTTCGAGCAGGACGCCACCTTCTGCCCGCGCGTCTCCCCCTACTCCGGCGCGACCATGCTGGAGTCGGTCAACTACCCGGGCCGCTTCCTGCGCCACAAGGACTTCCAGATCCGTCTGGACCCGTACCAGTACAACGGCCTGTACGCCGCGGACTCGGCGTTCAGGCTCGTGGGCGGCCTGGCCTGAGAAACGACAAACGGCGACGTTCTGACGAACGTCGCCGTTTCGCATGTGCCCTGAGTGCGCCCCAGGTCCGCATGTGCTCTGCGCCTGCGCCTCAGACGTTGAACCCGAGCGCCCGCAGCTGCTCGCGGCCGTCGTCGGTGATCTTGTCGGGGCCCCACGGCGGCATCCAGACCCAGTTGATGCGCAGCTCGTTGACCAGGCCGTCCGTGGCGGACTTCGCCTGGTCCTCGATGACGTCCGTCAGCGGGCAGGCCGCCGAGGTCAGGGTCATGTCGAGGGTCGCGATGTTCGCGTCGTCGATGTGGATGCCGTAGATCAGGCCGAGGTTGACGACGTCGATGCCCAGCTCGGGGTCGACGACGTCGTACAGCGCCTCGCGGACCTCTTCCTCCGAGGCCGGCTTCATCTCAACGGTCTCGCTCATGCCGTCTTCCTTTCGGCGTCGGCGCCCAGGGCCTGGGCCGTCGCGTCCTTCCACGCCATCCAGCTGAGGAGGGCGCACTTGACCCGGGCCGGGTACTTGGAGACACCGGCGAACGCGACCGCGTCCTCCAGCACCTCTTCCATCGCGTCGTCGGGCTCGATCCTGCCCTTCGACTGCATCAGTTCCAGGAAGGTCTCCTGGATCTTCTGCGCCTCCGCCAGGTCCTTGCCGACCAGCAGATCGTTCAGGACGGACGCACTGGCCTGGCTGATCGAGCAGCCCTGGCCCTCGTACGAGACGTCCTCGATCCTCTTGCCGTCGTACTTCACACGGAGGGTGATCTCGTCGCCGCACGTCGGGTTCACATGGTGCACCTCGGCGTCGCCATCCCTCAGACCACGCCCGTGCGGGTGCTTGTAGTGGTCCAGGATGACTTCCTGGTACATCGAGTCCAGCTTCACGGTTTCAGCACGCCCTTCAGCCGAAGAAGTTCCGTACGTGCTCCAGCCCCTCGACCAGTGCGTCGATCTCGGCGGGCGTGGAGTACAGATAGAACGACGCTCGCGTGGTCGCGGGAATTCCGTACCGGAGGCAGACGGGCCGTGCGCAGTGGTGACCGACCCGGACCGCGATGCCCTGCTCGTCGAGGACCTGGCCCACGTCGTGCGGGTGGATGTCGCCGAGCGTGAAGGAGATCGCCGCGCCCCGGTCCTCGGCCGTGGCCGGCCCGATGATCCTGAGGTCCGGGACCTCCGCGAGGCGCTTCACCGCGTACTCGGTGATCGCGTGCTCATGGGCGAGGATCTTGTCCATGCCGATCGAGTTCAGATAGTCGATCGCGGCGCCCAGACCGACCGCCTGCGCGATCGGAGGCGTGCCCGCCTCGAACTTGTGCGGTGCCGGGGCGTACGTCGACGAGTGCATCGACACCGTCTCGATCATCTCGCCGCCGCCCAGGAACGGGGGCAGGTCCTCCAGGAGTTCCTGGCGGCCCCACAGCACGCCGATGCCCGTCGGGCCGCACATCTTGTGGCCGGTGAAGGCCACGAAGTCGGCCTGGAGGGCCTGGACGTCCAGCGGCATGTGCGGCGCGGCCTGCGAGGCGTCGATGCAGACGAGGGCACCGACCTCCTGCGCGCGGCGCACTATCGCCTCGACCGGGTTGACCGTGCCCAGGATGTTGGACACCAGCACGAAGGAGACGATCTTCGTCTTCTCGGTGATGATCTCTTCGATGTTGGAGAGGTCGAGGCGGCCGTCGTCGGTCAGGCCGAACCACTTCAGCTTCGCGCCCGTGCGCTGCGCGAGCAGCTGCCACGGCACGATGTTGGAGTGGTGCTCCATCTCCGTGATGACGATCTCGGTCTCGGAGTCCACGCGGTAGGGCTCGTCGGCCCAGCCCAGCATGTTCGCCACGAGGTTGAGCGACTCGGAGGCGTTCTTGGTGAAGATCACCTCGTCGCGGCTCGGCGCGTTGATGAAGGCGGCGACCTTGTCACGCGCGCCCTCGTACAGCGCCGTGGCCTCCTCGGCGAGCACATGCACACCGCGGTGGACGTTGGCGTTGTAGCGCTCGTAGTACTCGTTCAGGGCGTCGAGCACCTGGCGCGGTTTCTGCGAGGTCGCCGCGTTGTCCAGGTACACGAGCTTCCGGCCGTCGTGGACCTGACGGTCCAGGATGGGGAAGTCCTTGCGGATCGCCTCGGTGTCGAGGAGGCCCGGCAGCTGTGTCACGCGGATACGCCACCCTTCGTGTCGACTTCGTCGAGCTTCGCATACGCCTCGTAGCCCTCGTTCTCCAGCTTGTCGGCGAGCTCGGCACCGCCGGACTCGACGATCCGGCCGCCGGAGAAGACGTGGACGTAGTCGGGCTTGATGTAGCGCAGGATGCGCGTGTAGTGCGTGATCAGCAGGGTGCCGACCTCGCCGGTCTCACGGACGCGGTTCACGCCCTCGGAGACGATCCGCAGGGCGTCGACGTCGAGGCCGGAGTCCGTCTCGTCGAGGATCGCGACCTTCGGCTTGAGCAGCTCCAGCTGGAGGATCTCGTGGCGCTTCTTCTCACCACCGGAGAAGCCCTCGTTGACGTTGCGCTCGGCGAAGGACGGGTCCATGTTGAGGCGCTGCATGGCCTCCTTGACCTCCTTCACCCAGGTGCGCAGCTTGGGGGCCTCGCCGCGGATGGCGGTGGCGGAGGTGCGCAGGAAGTTGGAGACCGAGACGCCGGGGACCTCGACCGGATACTGCATCGCCAGGAACAGGCCCGCGCGGGCACGCTCGTCGACGGACATCTCCAGGACGTCCTCGCCGTCGAGCAGCACGGTGCCGCTGGTGATCGTGTACTTCGGGTGACCCGCGAGCGAGTAGGCGAGGGTCGACTTGCCCGAGCCGTTGGGGCCCATGATGGCGTGCGTCTCGCCCTGCTTCACGGTGAGGTCGACGCCCTTGAGGATCTCCTTCGTGGCGTTGTCGGCCTCGACGGTGACGTGCAGGTCTCGGATTTCAAGCGTTGCCATGGGTGCCTCAGGACTCCTGGGTGAGGGAGACGAGAACGTCGTCCCCTTCGATGTGTACGGGGTATACGGGGACGGGGCGCGTCGCGGGAAGGCCGGACGGCTTGCCGGTGCGGAGGTCGAACGCGGAGCCGTGCAGCCAGCACTCGATCTGACAGTCCTCCACCTCGCCCTCGGAGAGCGAGACGTTCGCATGCGAGCAGATGTCGTGGATGGCGAACACCTCCCCCTCGGTCTTCACGACCGAGACCGGCGTGCCGTCGAGTTCGACCCGCTTAGGGGTGTCCTCCTCCAGCTCGCTCAGTCCGCAGGCGCGTACGAAGGTCATGCGACCGACGCCTCCAGCTCCTCTTCGATCTTCGCGAGCAGGCGCTCCTCGATGTCGTCGACACCGATCTGCTGGACCAGCTCGGCGAAGAAGCCGCGGACCACCAGGCGGCGGGCCTCGTGCTCCGGGATGCCGCGGGCCATCAGGTAGAAGAGCTGCTCGTCGTCGAAGCGGCCGGTGGCGGAGGCGTGGCCGGCGCCGACGATCTCGCCCGTCTCGATCTCGAGGTTCGGTACGGAGTCGACCCGGGCGCCGTCCGTGAGGACCAGGTTGCGGTTCATCTCGTAGGTGTCCGTGCCCTCGGCCTTGGCCTCGATGAGCACGTCACCGATCCACACGGCGTGCGCGTCGTCGCCCTGGAGCGCGCCCTTGTAGGCGACGTTCGACTTGCAGTGCGGGGTGTTGTGGTCGACCAGGAGGCGGTGCTCCTGGTGCTGACCGGCGTCCGTGAAGTACAGGCCGTACAGCTCGGCCTCACCGCCGGTGCCGGCGTACTGGACGCGCGGGTGGAGGCGGACGAGGTCGCCGCCGAAGGTCACGACGATCGACTTGAAGGTCGCGTCCCGGCCGACGAGGGCGTTGTGCTGGGCCACGTGGACGGCCTTGTCGTCCCAGTCCTGGACGGAGACGACGGTGAGCTTGGCGCCGTCGCCCAGGAGGTAGTCGACGTTGGCGGCGAGCACGGCGTCACCGGTGTGGTCGATGACGACGACGGCCTCGGCGAAGGCGCCCAGTTCGATGAGCTGGTGGCCGTAGGCGACCCCGCCCTCCCCGTGCACGGAGATGCGGATCGGCTCGGTGAGCACCGTCTCCTTGGGGACGCTGACCACGCCGGCCTTCTCGAACGCGGAGTACGCCTGGGCGGCCACGCGGTCCGCGGGGGTGCCCGCCTTGCCGAGCCGCGCGTCGTCGCGGCCGACGGTCTCGACGGTGACGCCCTCGGGGGCCTGAACGTCGACCTTCACGCCGTTGCCGGTGGCGACCGCGGTGCCGTCGTGCAGGCCGCGCAGCCGCTCCAGCGGGGTGAAGCGCCACTCCTCCTCACGGCCGTGGGGGACGGGGAAGTCCGCCACGTCGTAGGAGGGCGGCGCGCTCATGCGCGTGGCGACGGTCGACTCCGCGGCGACCGCGATCGAGCCCGCGGTGGTGGACCCCACGGGAATGTTCTGGGCCTCAGCCATGGCTGTCGTCATGCTCGCTTTCTTACGGGAGGGGCTTGATGGGGACGGCGGCGGGTGGTCAGCCGACCGCGCCTTCCATCTGGAGCTCGATCAGCCGGTTGAGTTCGAGGGCGTACTCCATGGGCAGTTCCTTCGCGATGGGCTCGACGAAGCCGCGCACGATCATCGCCATCGCCTCGAACTCGCTCAGACCGCGGCTCATCAGGTAGAAGAGCTGGTCATCGGAGACCTTGGAGACGGTCGCCTCGTGGCCCATGGACACGTCGTCCTCACGGACGTCCACGTAGGGGTACGTGTCGGAGCGGGAGATGGTGTCGACGAGCAGCGCGTCGCACAGCACGTTCGACTTGGATCCCGCAGCGCCCTCGCCGATCTCGACGAGACCGCGGTAGGAGGTACGGCCGCCGCCACGCGCCACCGACTTGGAGACGATGTTGGAGGAGGTGTTCGGCGCCATGTGAACCATCTTGGAGCCGGCGTCCTGGTGCTGCCCCTCGCCCGCGAAGGCGATGGACAGGGTCTCGCCCTTGGCGTGCTCGCCCATCAGGTAGACGGCCGGGTACTTCATCGTCACCTTGGAGCCGATGTTGCCGTCGATCCACTCCATGGTCGCGCCCTCGTACGCCACGGCGCGCTTGGTGACCAGGTTGTAGACGTTGTTCGACCAGTTCTGGATGGTCGTGTAGCGGCAGCGGGCGTTCTTCTTGACGATGATCTCGACCACTGCGGAGTGCAGCGAGTCCGACTTGTAGATCGGGGCCGTACAACCCTCGACGTAGTGCACGTAGGCACCCTCGTCGACGATGATCAGGGTCCGCTCGAACTGGCCCATGTTCTCCGTGTTGATACGGAAGTAGGCCTGGAGCGGGATCTCGACGTGCACGCCCTTCGGCACGTAGATGAAGGAGCCGCCCGACCACACGGCGGTGTTCAGGGCCGCGAACTTGTTGTCACCGGCGGGGATGACGGTCCCGAAGTACTCCTTGAAGAGCTCCGGGTGCTCCTTCAGCGCGGTGTCGGTGTCGAGGAAGATGACGCCCTGCTCCTCCAGGTCCTCTCGGATCTGGTGGTAGACGACCTCCGACTCGTACTGGGCGGCGACACCGGCGACGAGGCGCTGCTTCTCCGCCTCCGGGATGCCGAGCTTGTCGTAGGTGTTCTTGATGTCCTCGGGCAGGTCCTCCCAGGACTCCGCCTGCTTCTCCGTGGAGCGCACGAAGTACTTGATGTTGTCGAAGTCGATGCCCGACAGGTCCGAGCCCCAGTTCGGCATGGGCTTCTTCTCGAAGAGCTTGAGGCCCTTCAGGCGCAGCTTGGTCATCCACTCCGGCTCCGACTTCTTGCCGGAGATGTCGCGGACGACCTCCTCGTCGATGCCGCGCCTGGCTGAAGCGCCGGCGGTGTCGGAGTCGGCCCAGCCGTATTCGTACTTGCCCAGGCCCTCGAGCTCGGGGTGGGCAGTCTCCGTGGGGAGAGTCATGCGGGGTTCCTCCCGGCCGTGCTTGCAGATGCGTTGTGGGAAATCTTGGGGATGAACGTCGTGCAGACGCCGTCGCCGTGGGCGATGGTCGCCAGTCGCTGGACGTGCGTTCCGAGCAGCTCGGCGAAGATTTCCGTCTCCGCCTCGCACAGCTGGGGGAACTGCTCCGCCACATGGGCGACCGGGCAGTGGTGCTGACAGAGCTGCTCACCCTGTTGCGGGAGGGGCGCGCTGCGCGCCGTAGCAGCGTACCCGTCGACGCTGAGGGCCTTGGCCAGGGCTTCGGCTCGTCTGTCCGGGGTGACGGCCTCGATCGCCTTGCGGTACGCGCTCGCCTGGGCGGCGATCCTGGCGCGGGCGAAGGCGGCGATGGCGTCGCTCCCGCCCTCCTGGTCGGCGATCCAGCGCAGGGCGTCCGCGGCGAGCTTGTCGTACGACTGGTCGAAGGCGTCGCGGCCGCAGTCCGTCAGGGCGAAGACCTTGGCGGGCCGGCCGCGGGTACGCGCCCCGTAGACGCGCTGCTCTCGGGCTTCCACGACGTCGTCGGCGACCAGTGCGTCGAGATGCCGACGTACGGCGGCCTGGGTCAGGCCCAGCCGCGCGGCGAGCTCGGCGACGGTCGACGGCCCGTGGTCCAGGATGGACCGCGCGACCCGGTTGCGTGTGGAACGCTCCCCGGTCGCGAACTCCTCCTGCGGGGTCCCCGTGGGGGTCTCCCGAGCCGCTCCGACGTTTTTCACAACGCCATTGTTGCGTAATTCCTCAGGGGCGGGCAAGCCGCACCCCGGCCACCCGGCGGTGCCCTGCGTCACTTAGGCCAACCTAACCTGACCTGCGGAAACGATCTTTGATCGATCAGAGCCGCGGCAGGGTGCACACGCGCGTGCACCCAATTCGGTGGCGCCGCCGCACCGCTTCGGGGACACTCCCGGACCATGCCCACACCGCCCCCGACCGGCCCACTTGTCACCCGCGACACCATCGCCGCGCAGCTGCGCGAGGTGGGGGTCCGCACCGGTGAGACCCTCCTCGCGCACTGCTCGCTCAGCTCACTCGGCTGGGTCTGCGGAGGGGCCGTGGCGGTCGTCCAGGGACTGTTCGACGCCCTCGGTCCCGACGGCACCCTCGTCGTCCCCACCCAGACCGCCGACCTGTCCGACCCGGCGCTGTGGAGCGACCCGCCGGTGCCCGAGGAGTGGTGGGAGCGGATCCGCTCGTCCATGCCCGCCTACGACCCGGTGATCACCCCCAGCCGCGGGGTCGGCGTGATCCCCGAGACCGTACGGCGCTGGCCGGGCGCCCTGCGCAGCGCGCACCCGCACACGTCGTTCGCGGCCGTCGGCCCCCGTGCGGCGGAAATCGTGGCGGACCACGCGCACGACTGCCGTCTGGGTGAACGCAGCCCGTTGGGCCATCTGGAGCGGATGGACGCCCGGGTGCTGCTGCTGGGCACGGGCTACGACACCTGCACCAGCTTCCACCTCGCCGAGTACCGTGTTCCGGCCCCGCGTGTCGAGGTCGGCCGACCTGCTCCCGGCGGCGGCTGGGAGGTGCTGACCGAGGTGTCGATCGACTCCGAGGGGTTCGACGAGCTGGGGCACGACTTCGAGCGGGACCGCCCCGTCGTCCGCGGGAAGGTGGGCGCGGCCGACGTGCGGCTGTTTCCGGTCAGGGACGCGGTGGCCTACGCGCAGCGGTGGCTGGAGCTGCACCGTCCCCGTGCGGAGGAGATCCTGCACCCGCCCGCCTGAGACGCCCGGCACGTACCTAGACTCTGGACCCATGCGAACTGAGCCCGTCGTCCAGGTCCATGCCCTGGTGAAGCGGTACGGCACGAAGACCGCGGTGGACGGCCTCGATCTGGTGGCGCAGGCGGGCGTGACCGCCGTGCTCGGCCCCAACGGCGCCGGCAAGACGACCACGGTCGAGACCTGCGAGGGGTACCGCAGGCCGGACTCCGGCACGGTACGCGTCCTGGGCCTCGACCCGGTGAGACAGGCCGGCGCGCTGCGCCCCCGGATCGGCGTGATGCTGCAGTCCGGCGGCGTCTACTCCGGTGCCCGGGCCGACGAGATGCTGCGCCATGTGGCCAAGCTGCACGCGCACCCGCTCGACGTGGACGCGCTCATCGAACGCCTCGGGCTCGGCTCCTGCGGACGGACGACGTACCGCCGCCTCTCCGGCGGCCAGCAGCAGCGGCTCGCGCTGGCGATGGCGGTGGTGGGGCGCCCTGAGCTGGTGTTCCTCGACGAGCCGACCGCCGGCCTCGACCCGCAGGCCCGCCGCGCCACCTGGGACCTCGTCCGGGACCTGCGCACCGACGGCGTCTCCGTGATCCTCACCACCCACTACATGGACGAGGCCGAACAGCTCGCCGACGACGTGGCGATCATCGACGCGGGACGGGTCATAGCCCAAGGCTCCCCCGAGGAGCTGTGCCGCGGCGGCGCGGAGAACACACTGAGGTTCACGGGCCGGCCGGGCCTGGACGTGGGCTCCCTCCTCAAGGCCCTTCCCGCCGACTGTTCGGCCGCCGAGCTGACCCCGGGCTCGTACCGGGTCGTCGGCAAGGTGAACCCGCAACTGCTGGCCACGGTTACATCGTGGTGCGCGCAGCACGGCGTGATGCCGGACCGGATATCGGTGGAGCGGCACACCCTGGAGGACGTTTTCCTGGAGCTGACCGGCAAGGAGCTGCGCTCGTGACGACCACCACCCCCGGCACCCATACGCCTCGGCCGGGCGCTGCCCCCCTCCCCCGGATGATCGCCGCGCAGGCGGCGCTCGAGACGAAGATGCTGCTGCGCAACGGCGAGCAGCTGCTGCTGACGGTCGTGATCCCGACGCTGCTGCTGGTGCTGTTCAGCTCGGTGGACATCGTCGACACCGGATCGGGCGAGGCCGTCGACTTCCTCACCCCGGGCATCCTCGCCCTTGCCGTGATGTCGACCGCGTTCACGGGCCAGGCCATCGCGACGGGATTCGAACGCCGGTACGGCGTCCTGAAGCGGCTGGCGTCGTCGCCGCTGCCCCGCTGGGGCCTGATGACGGCGAAGACGGCGTCCGTGCTGGTCACGGAGATCCTCCAGATCGTCCTGCTGACGGCGATCGCGTTCGCGCTGGGCTGGTCGCCGCACGGGAACCCGGCGGCCGTCCTGCTCCTGCTGGTCCTCGGCACGGCCGCCTTCTCGGGGCTCGGGCTGCTGATGGCGGGCACTCTGAAGGCGGAGGCCACGCTGGCCGCCGCGAACCTGGTCTTCCTGCTGCTGCTCGTCGGCGGCGGCGTGATCATCCCGCTGGACAAGTTCCCGCCCGGCGTTCAGGACGTGCTGGGGCTGCTGCCTGTCTCGGCCCTGTCGGACGGGCTGCGGGACGTGCTCCAGCACGGCGCCGGCATGCCGTGGGGCGACCTCGGGATCCTCGCCGTGTGGGCGGTCGCGGGGCTCGCCGCCGCAGGCAGGTTCTTCCGCTGGGAGTAGGCACGCCATGAACGAACCCGACCCTCGTGAAAGCGTGCACAAGCGTCGGCCTACGATGGACGGCGTGCCAAAGCTGACCCGCGCCGACGCCACCGCCGCCGTGCGCAACCCCCTCGCCTTCATCGCCGCACGTTGGACCCCGGAACCCCGGACGGTTCGTCGGGCGGCCCTCGCCGCGCTCGTCATGTCGGTGGTCATCGTGGTCACCGGCGGCGCCGTACGCCTGACCGGCTCGGGCCTCGGCTGCCCGACCTGGCCCAAGTGCACGAAGGACTCACTGACCGCCACCAGCGCGATGGGCTTCCACGGCGCCATCGAGTTCGGCAACCGCATGCTGACGTACGTGCTGTGCGCCGCCGTCGGCTGGGCGATCATCGCCGCGCGCTCCGAGAAGCCGTACCGACGTGGCCTGACCCGGCTCGGCTGGGCACAGTTCTGGATCGTGATGAGCAACGCGGTCCTCGGCGGCATCGTGGTGCTCGTGGGCCTCAACCCGTACACGGTCGCGGCGCACTTCGTGGCGACGTCGGCGCTGATCGCGGTCGCCACGGTGATGTGGCAGCGCACCCGCGAGGGCGACGCGGAGCCCCGTGCTCTGGTCGGCAAGCACGTGCAGCAGCTGGTCTGGTTCCTGGTCGCGGCCGCCGTGCTGCTGATCCTGGTCGGCACGGTCGTCACCGGCGCGGGACCGCACGCGGGCGACTCCAGTGAGGTCGACCGCATGCCGCTGGACTGGGAGACCGTCAGCAAGCTGCACGCCGTCCTGGCCTGGATCGTGGTGACGCTGACCTTCGCCCTGTGGTTCGTCCTCAAGGCGGTCGACGCGCCGAAGGCTCCGCTGGCCCGGACGCGGGAGCTGTTTTTGGCGCTGCTCGCCCAGGGTGTCATCGGCTACGTCCAGTACTTCACCGACCTGCCCGAGGCGTTGGTGGGCCTGCACATGCTGGGCTCCGCGGTGATGTGGATCTGGGTGGTGCGGGTGCTGCTGTCGCTGCGCGAGCGTGCGGCGACGACGCCGACCGACCTGCCGGGGTCGTCGGCGGAGCCCGCGGTGGCCACGCGCGCGTAGGTCACTTCTCCAGCCCGTACACCCGCCGCGCGTTCCCCGCCGCGATCAGCCCCGCCACCCGCTGCGCGTCCGCCGGCGACCACGCCCCCTCGGCGACCCAGGTGCCCAGCACCCTCGCGAGGGCCTCGCGGAACAGGCGGGCCCCCACCACGTGCAGCTCCGGCAACGCCTGGCCCCCGCTGGAGAAGAGGATCTTGCCGAAGGGTGCCAGCTCCAGGGTCTCGGCGAGGACGGTGGCCCCGCGGGCTCCGGTCCGCACGAGGGCGGCGCCGCAATCGGCGTACACGTGCGGGAAGACGCCGGCGAGGTGGGCGGCGTGGCGTTGGTACGGGTAGCCGTGCAGCAGGATCAGATCCGTGCCGAGGCCCGCTGTGGCACGGACGAAGTCCGTCAGCAGCACCGGGTCCGTACGGTCGATGCGCAGGCCCGGTGCCCCCGACCCCGCGTGCAGCTGCAGGGGCAGCCCCGAGGCCACCGCGATCCACAGCAGGTGCCGTAGCAGCACCGGATCGCTCAGCTCCCCGCCCACCCCGCGCCTGGCCAGCCATCGGCCGACGGCGCCGCGTACCTCCCCGGGTCCCGGCGGTTCGGGCGCGAGCGCGAGGCCGTGCCGTACACCCGCGACGGAGGTGAAGGCGACGGCGTTCGCGGCGGCGCCGTGCACCGACTCGGCGAGGTTGGCGAGGAACGACTCGACGGTGCCGGAGGTGTCGGCGACCTGCTCCGCGAGGAGTTCCAGCCGCACGATCTCGTGGGCGTCGGCCCCGCCCGTGGAGGCCATCTCGGAGGGGCCGGTGAGGTCGCCGGGCAGCCCCGTGTCCACCAGATAGGTCGTGATGCCGCTGCCGCGCAGCAGTCTGCGGCCCGTTTCCAGTACGCCCAGTTCACGACGGCGGGCGAGATAGCGGGCGGGGGAACAGTGCGGTTCCAGGCCGAGTAACGGGGGGCACCAACGCCGTACGGCGAAGCCCGTCTGGGTGTCGAAGAGGGTGGTGCCGGGTGCGGGTGGGCCCTCGGTGCGGGCCAGCTGGGCCTCGAAGGTGCCGAGGCCCAGCTCTGTTCTCAGTACTCCGTGGCAGTACTGGTCCACGAGGGACGGCGTTTCGATCATCCGGACACCCCCGCGTGCGCTGGCTTTAACGGCCTAACGGGTGAACCGGTGAGTAGGTGTTGCTGAGGGGGTCAGCTGTTGCTGGGGCCGCCGATCTGGATGCCCGCCATCCTCGTCCACTCGTACGGGCCCGTCGTCACCTTCGCCGCGAACTCGCCGTCGAAGGACTCGTGGACGGTGATGCCGGACTTCTCGACGGCCTTCTCGGCGATGGCGTAGGTGGGGGCCACCAGGTCGCCCCAGCCGCCGTCCTCGCCGACGAGGACGATGCGGGCGCCGCGCTCCCCGATGTACGCGACCTGGCCCTCGGCCCCGCCGTGTTCCTTGGCGAAGGAGTTGATCTGCTTGGTGAGCCGGGCCACCTTGCGCTCGGCCTTCGCGTCGACCTGCTGCGTGTCTGCCATGGCCAGGATGCTACTCACGGGTAGAACGAGTGGCGAGAGCAGGGCCCTGTGACGTACGTCAGCGCAGGAAGGGGTCCACCGCCACCGCGACGAACAGCAGCGAGACGTAGGTGATGGACCAGTGGAACAGGCGCATCTCCTTGAGCTTCGCGCCCGTGGTCTCCGCCTTCGCGCGGGTCATCAGCGCGTGCGCCTCCCACAGCCACCAGCCGCCCGCGGCCAGGGCGACCAGCGTGTAGAACCAGCCGGTGTAGCCGAGCGGGGTCAGCAGCAGGGAGACCGCGACCATCACCCAGCTGTAGATCACGATCTGCTTGGCAACCGTCTTGTTGGAGGCGATCACCGGCAGCATCGGCACGCCCACGCGCGCGTAGTCGTCCTTCACCTTCATGGACAGCGGCCAGTAGTGCGGCGGCGTCCAGAAGAAGATGACCATGAACAGGATCAGCGGGGCCCAGGACAGCGAGTTCGTCACCGCCGTCCAGCCGATCAGCACCGGCATGCAGCCCGCGATGCCGCCCCACACGATGTTCTGCGAGGTACGGCGCTTGAGGATCATCGTGTAGACGACGACGTAGAAGAGGAGCGCGCCGAGGGCCAGCCAGGCCGACAGCCAGTTGACGGTGAGGCCGAACAACAGCGTCGAGGCCACCGCGAGCGTGACGCCGAAGGCGAGGCACTCGCGCGGGCTGACCATGCCGGTGACCAGGGGGCGCTGCGAGGTGCGGTCCATGAGCGCGTCGATGTCACGGTCGATGTACATGTTCAGCGCGTTGGCGCCGCCGGCGGAGAGGTAGCCGCCCACGCAGGTCAGCAGCACCAGGCCGAGGTCCGGCACACCCTGCTGCGCGAGGAACATCACCGGAACCGTGGTGATGAGCAGCAGCTCGATGATCCGCGGCTTGGTCAGCGCCACGAACGCCTTGACACGGGCCCCGAACGGCCGGTGGATCCGGTTCTGGCTCGCACCGAGCACCCCCGCTGGACGGGATTCGACGGCCGTCACGCACACCCCTGACAGAGACTCCCAGCAAGCCTCCCGTGTGAAGTGGCGGTAAAGGCTCGCGCGTACCACGCCACTGTAGACGTTGCCCAGACCCCGACATTCGCGGGGGTCGGGTCGTGTTGGTGGACGCGCTCCGGAGGGTCGTCCGACGTGCGTTCGGTGGCTCGATTGAGCAGTCGGATGAGCGGCTCCGTATTCAGATGCCGAATGCGGTCCGACCCAGTCGGGAGGCGGATCGCGCGCACTCCCGTCAGTCTGGAACGGCTCGAAAAAACGCACGTACTCGCGGGGGTAGGCTCGACAGCGGCCGGTGGGCATCCAGTGCACCGGCAGCCGGAGGGCGCGCGCCCAGAACACCGGTACCCGACATGTGGAGAGGAGCCCTGACCCAGGGTGAGCACCAAGCCGACCACCACAGACCTCGAGTGGACCGAGCTGGACCAGCGGGCCGTGGACACCGCCCGCGTCCTGGCCGCCGATGCCGTACAGAAGGTCGGTAACGGCCATCCGGGTACGGCGATGAGCCTGGCGCCTGCCGCCTACACCCTCTTCCAGAAGGTGATGCGGCACGACCCGGCGGACGCCGACTGGGTCGGACGCGACCGTTTCGTGCTGTCCGCGGGCCACTCGTCCCTGACCCTCTACACCCAGCTGTACCTGGCCGGTTTCGGGCTGGAGCTGGACGATCTGAAGGCCTTCCGCACGTGGGGTTCGAAGACGCCGGGTCACCCGGAGTACGGCCACACGGTGGGCGTGGAGACCACGACCGGCCCGCTCGGGCAGGGTGTCGCCAACGCCGTCGGCATGGCGATGGCGGCCCGTTACGAGCGGGGCCTGTTCGACCCGGACACCCCGGTCGGCGAGTCGCCGTTCGACCATTTCGTGTACGTGATCGCGGGGGACGGCTGTCTGCAGGAGGGCATCTCCGCGGAGGCGTCCTCGCTGGCGGGTCACCAGAAGCTGGGCAACCTGGTGCTGTTGTGGGACGACAACCACATCTCCATCGAGGGTGACACGGAGACGGCCGTCTCCGAGGACACCGTCAAGCGCTACGAGGCCTACGGCTGGCACGTGCAGCGCGTGGCGCCGAAGCCGGACGGGGACCTCGACCCGCACGCGATCTACAACGCGATCGAGGAGGCGAAGAAGGTCACGGACAGGCCGTCCTTCATCGCGATGCGCTCGATCATCGCCTGGCCCGCCCCCAACGCCCAGAACACCGAGGCCGCGCACGGCTCGGCGCTGGGGGATGAGGAGGTCGCGGCCACCAAGCAGGTGCTGGGCTTCGACGTGGAGCGGTCCTTCGAGGTGGCCGACGAGGTCATCGCCCACACCCGCGGCGCACTTCAGCGGGGCGCGGACGCGAAGGCGGAGTGGGAGAAGTCCTTCCAGCTGTGGCGTCAGAACAATCCTGAGCGTGCGGCGGGCTTCGACCGGATCGCCGCGGGTGAGCTGCCCGCGGGCTGGGAGGACAAGCTCCCGGTCTTCGAGCCCGGCAAGGGTGTCGCCACGCGTGCCGCGTCGGGCAAGGTGCTGCAGGCACTGGGTGAGGTGATCCCGGAGCTGTGGGGCGGCTCGGCCGACCTCGCGGGGTCGAACAACACCACGATCGACAAGTCGTCGTCGTTCCTGCCGGCGGACAACCCGCTGCCGGAGGCCAGCCCTTATGGGCGCACCATCCACTTCGGTATCCGCGAGCATTCCATGGCCGCGGAGATGAACGGTATCGCCCTGCACGGCAACACCCGTGTCTACGGCGGTACGTTCCTGGTGTTCTCCGACTACATGCGCAACGCGGTGCGGCTGTCGGCGCTGATGCACCTGCCGGTGACGTATGTGTGGACGCACGACTCCATCGGTCTCGGTGAGGACGGCCCGACCCACCAGCCGGTCGAGCACATCGCCTCGCTGCGGGCGATCCCGGGTCTGAACGTGGTGCGTCCGGCGGACGCCAACGAGACCGCGATCGCCTGGCGCGAGATCCTCAAGCGGTACACCAAGGAGTTCGGCAAGGGCGCCCCGCACGGCCTGGTGCTGACCCGTCAGGGCGTGCCGACGTACGAGCCCAACGAGGACGCGGCGCGCGGCGGTTACGTGCTGCTGGAGGCCGAGGGCGGCGAGGCGCAGGTCGTCCTCATCGCCACCGGTTCCGAGGTGCACGTGGCGGTGGAGGCGCGTGAGCAGCTCCAGGCCGACGGCGTGCCCACCCGCGTGGTGTCGATGCCGTCCGTGGAGTGGTTCGAGGAGCAGGACCAGGGGTACCGGGACAGCGTCCTGCCGCCGTCGGTGAAGGCCCGTGTCGCGGTCGAGGCCGGAGTCGGACTCACCTGGCACAAGTACGTGGGGGACGCCGGTCGCATCGTTTCCCTGGAGCACTTCGGTGCTTCGGCCGACGGCAAGGTGCTCTTCCGTGAGTTCGGCTTCACCGCAGAGAACGTGGCCGCCCAGGCCCGGGAATCCATCACCGCCACCCAGCGCTGACGCTCATATACGACACGTAGGAGATGTAATTTCCATGACAGACGCACTGAAGCGCCTCTCCGACGAAGGCGTCGCGATCTGGCTGGACGACCTGTCGCGCAAGCGGATCACGTCCGGCAACCTCGCCGAGCTGATCGACCAGCAGCACGTCGTGGGCGTCACCACCAACCCGACGATCTTCCAGAAGGCCATCAGCAGCGGCGACGGCTACGAGCAGCAGCTCGAGGACCTCGCCGCCCGCAAGGTGACCGTGGAAGAGGCCGTCCGCATGATCACGACGGCGGACGTCCGTGACGCCGCCGACATCCTGCGCCCGGTCTTCGACACCACCGACGGCCAGGACGGCCGGGTCTCCATCGAGGTCGACCCGCGCCTGGCGCACAACACCCGCGCCACCGTCGCCGAGGCCAAGCAGCTCGCCTGGCTCGTCGACCGTCCCAACACCCTCATCAAGATCCCGGCGACCCGGGCCGGCCTGCCGGCGATCACCGAGGTCATCGGCAACGGCATCAGCGTCAACGTCACGCTGATCTTCTCCCTGGAGCGTTACCGCGAGGTCATGGACGCCTACGTCACGGGCCTGGAGAAGGCGCGTGAGAAGGGCCTGGACCTGTCTCTGATCCGCTCGGTGGCGTCCTTCTTCGTCTCCCGCGTGGACACCGAGATCGACAAGCGGCTCGACGCGCTCGGCACCGACGAGGCCAAGGCCGCCCGCGGCAAGGCCGCCGTCGCCAACGCCCGCCTCGCCTACCAGGCGTACGAGGAGGTCTTCTCCTCGGACCGCTGGCAGGCGCTGGAGAAGGCGGGCGCCAAGAAGCAGCGTCCGCTGTGGGCGTCGACCGGTGTGAAGGACCCGGCGTACAAGGACACCCTGTACGTCGACGACCTGGTCGCCCCGAACACCGTCAACACCATGCCGGAGGCCACCCTGCTGGCCACCGAGGATCACGGTGACATCACCGGCAACACCGTCGCCGGCACCTACGAGCAGGCCCGCGCCGACCTCGACGCGCTCGAGAAGCTCGGGATCTCGTACGACGACGTGGTCCAGGTCCTGGAGGACGAGGGCGTCGAGAAGTTCGAGGCGTCCTGGAACGACCTGCTCAAGTCGACCGAGGCCGTTCTCGAGCGCCTCGCCCCCTCGGAGGGCTGAAATCTTGGCCTCTATCTCCGGTTCCGGAGCGAACCCGCTTCGTGACCCCGCAGACCGACGGCTCCCGCGTATCGCGGGGCCGTCGGGCCTGGTCATCTTCGGCGTCACGGGCGATTTGTCACGCAAAAAGCTGATGCCCGCGGTGTACGACCTCGCCAACCGCGGACTGCTGCCGCCGGGCTTCTCCCTGGTCGGCTTCGCCCGCCGTGAGTGGGCGCACGAGGACTTCGCCCAGGAGGTGCACGACGCCGTCAAGGCGCACGCCCGCACCCCCTTCCGCGAGGAGGTCTGGCAGCAGCTCATCCAGGGCATGCGCTTCGTGCAGGGCACCTTCGACGACGACGACGCGTTCGAGCGGCTGCGCTCGACGATCGAGGAGCTGGACAAGGCGCAGGGCACCGGCGGCAACTTCGCCTTCTACCTGTCGGTTCCGCCGTCGGCCTTCCCCGTCGTCATCCAGCAGCTGAAGAAGCACAATCTCGCCGACCAGACGGGTGGCTCCTGGCGGCGCGCGGTCATCGAGAAGCCGTTCGGGCACAACCTCGCCTCGGCCGAGGAACTCAACGCGATCGTGCACGAGGTCTTCGCCCCGGACCAGGTCTTCCGCATCGACCACTATCTCGGCAAGGAGACCGTCCAGAACATCCTGGCGCTGCGCTTCGCCAACACGATGTTCGAGCCGATCTGGAACCGGTCCTTCGTCGACCACGTGCAGATCACCATGGCCGAGGACATCGGCATCGGCGGGCGGGCGGGCTACTACGACGGCATCGGCGCCGCCCGTGACGTCATCCAGAACCACCTGCTCCAGCTGATGGCCCTGACGGCCATGGAGGAACCGGCCTCCTTCGACGCCGACGCGCTCGCCGCGGAGAAGACCAAGGTGCTGGGCGCGGTTCGGCTGCCGAAGGACCTGGGCCGCGACACCGTGCGCGCCCAGTACGCGGAGGGCTGGCAGGGCGGCGAGAAGGCCGTCGGCTACCTCCAGGAGGACGGCATCAACCAGCAGTCCAAGACCGACACGTACGCCGCGATC
Organism: Streptomyces sp. NPDC043427; assembly: GCF_056436655.1. Classification (NCBI taxonomy): domain Bacteria; kingdom Bacillati; phylum Actinomycetota; class Actinomycetes; order Kitasatosporales; family Streptomycetaceae; genus Streptomyces; species Streptomyces sp. NPDC043427. Next base: position 29,403 of record NZ_JBWKCC010000001.1, read on the forward strand.
AAGCTGGAGGTCGACAACCGCCGCTGGGCGGGCGTCCCCTTCTACCTGCGCACCGGCAAGCGTCTCGGCCGCCGCGTCACGGAGATCGCGGTGGTCTTCCAGCGGGCCCCGCACTCCCCCTTCGACCACACGGCGACGGAGGAGCTCGGCAAGAACGCGATCGTGATCCGCGTCCAGCCCGACGAGGGCGTCACGGTCCGCTTCGGCTCCAAGGTGCCGGGCACCTCGATGGAGATCCGGGACGTGTCGATGGACTTCGCCTACGGCGAGTCCTTCACCGAGTCCAGCCCCGAGGCGTACGAACGCCTGATCCTCGACGTGCTGCTGGGCGACTCGAACCTCTTCCCGCGCACCGAGGAGGTCGAGCTGTCCTGGAAGATCCTCGACCCGATCGAGGAGTACTGGGACAAGAACGGCAAGCCCGCGCAGTACCCGGCCGGTACGTGGGGGCCCGTCGAGGCCGACGAGATGCTCGAGCGAGACGGACGGAGCTGGCGCCGGCCATGAAGATAGACCTCACGGACACCACCGCCAGCAAGATCAACAAAGCGTTGGTCCAGGGGCGGCGCGCCATCGGCACGCCCGCCGTCGGCATGGTGCTGACCCTCGTCGTCGTGACGGACGAGGAGAACGCCTACGACGCTCTGAAGGCCGCGGGCGACGCGTCACACGAGCACCCCTCGCGCACGCTGGTGGTCATCAAGCGCGTCTCGCGCTCACCGAGGGGCCGCACCCAGTCCCGCCTCGACGCCGAGGTGCGGTTGGGCGCGGACGCGGGCACCGGCGAGACGGTCATCCTGCGGCTGTACGGCGAGGTCGCCGACCACGCCCAGTCGGTCGTCCTGCCGTTGCTGCTGCCGGACGCGCCGGTGGTGGTCTGGTGGTCGGTGGACGCCCCGCGCGACCCGGCGGGCGACCCGCTGGGCGCTCTGGGCCAGCGCCGTGTCACCGACAGCTACGCCGCGGAGAAGCCCGTCGACGAACTGCGGGCCCGGGTCGAGTCTTACGAGCCGGGGGACACCGACCTGGCGTGGGCCCGGATCACGCCGTGGCGTTCGATGCTGGCCGCTGCCCTCGACCAGGTCAGCTGCGAGATCGTCTCCGCCGAAGTGGCGGGCGAGGAGTCCAACCCGAGCGTCGAACTGCTCGCGATGTGGCTCGCCGACCGCCTCCATGTGCACGTCCGGCGCGCGATCTCCGCGGGTCCCGGCCTGACCCAGGTCCGCATGGAGACGACCGGCGGCCCCATCACCCTGCACCGGTCGGACGGGGCGATGGCCACGCTGGCGCTGCCGGGCCAGCCGGACCGCGCGGTGGCGCTCAAGCGCCGCGAGACGTCCGAGTTGCTCGCGGAGGAGCTGCGCAGGCTCGACCCCGACGACACGTACGCGTCCGCCCTGCGGTTCGGCGTGGACCGGCTGGGCGGCATCCAGTCGGCGGCGGAGCGGGCGGCCGAGGCCGCCGCGGCGGCCGCTCAGCCCGTGCCGTCCCTCCCGGTCCGCTCGGTGCCGGAACCGGCGGCCGCGGCCAAACCGTCCGCACCGGCCGCCGCCCCGTCGGGCCAGGGCGACGCCGATCGGCCCTCTCCGGCGCAGATGCCCCCGGTCAAGAAGGCGGACCCGCAGTGAGCGCCCCGCAGCTGGTCGTGCACCACGACAAGGAACTGATGGCGCAGGCCGCGGCGGCCCGACTGATCACCAGGATCGTGGACGCCCAGGCCTCCCGGGGCCAGGCGTCCGTGGTCCTGACCGGCGGCCGCAACGGCAACGGCCTGCTGGCCGCACTGGCCGCGGCGCCCGCCCGGGACGCCATCGACTGGGGCCGCCTGGACCTCTGGTGGGGCGACGAGCGCTTCCTGCCCGAGGGCGACCCCGAGCGCAATGTCACCCAGGCCCGCGAGGCGCTGCTGGACGCGGTGCCGCTGGACCCGAAGCGCGTGCACGCCATGCCCGCGTCGGACGGCCCGTACGGCAGTGACGTGGACGCGGCGGCCGCGGCCTACGCCGAGGAGCTGGCCCGGGCGGCCGGCCCCGAGAACCATGGCGCCGTGCCCACCTTCGACGTCCTGATGCTGGGCGTCGGCCCGGACACCCATGTGGCGTCGCTCTTCCCCGAGCTGCCCGCCGTACGGGAGACCGAGCGGACGGTGGTCGGCGTCCACGGCGCGCCCAAGCCGCCGCCGACCCGTGTCACCCTCACCCTCCCGGCCATCCGGGCGGCCCGTGAGGTGTGGCTGCTGGCCGCCGGCGAGGACAAGGCCCAGGCCGCGGCGATCGCCCTCTCCGACGCGGGCGAGATCCAGGCCCCCGCCGCGGGCGCCCGCGGCCGCGCCCGCACTTTGTGGCTCCTGGACACGGCGGCGGCGTCACAGCTCCCGAGGGCGCTGTACCCACCGGCGTCGGCGTGACGGTGCGGGGCCCAGGGCTGCTGTGAAGCCCTGGGCCCCGGCCCGTCCGTCTTACTTCACCGACCCGGCCATCACGCCCTGCACGAAGTGCCGCTGGAAGGCGAAGAAGACCGCCACCGGCACGATCAGCGACAGGAACGCTCCCGGCGCCAGCACGTCGATATTGCTGCCGAACTGCCGGATCTGGGACTGGAGTTGCACGGTCAGCGGCTGTGAGGAGCTGTCGGCGAAGAGGAGGGCCACCAGCATGTCGTTCCAGACCCACAGGAACTGGAAGATGGCCAGGCTGGCGATCGCGGGGCGCCCGACCGGGAGGACGAGCCTCGTGAAGATGCGCCATTCGCTGCCCCCGTCCATGCGGGCCGCCTCCAGCATCTCCTTCGGCATCTCGGCGAAGTAGTTGCGCAGCAGGAACACCGCGAACGGCAGCCCGTAGGCCACGTGGAAGAGCACCACACCGGGGATCGTGCCGAACAGGCCGAGCTGTCCGAAGAGTTTGGCGACCGGGAGCAGCCCGATCTGCACGGGCACCACCAGCAGCGCCACCACGACGAGGAAAATCACCTCGCGGCCCGGGAAGTCGAGCCACGCGAAGGCGTACCCGGCGAGGGCCGCGACGACGACCACGAGCACCGTCGTCGGGACGGAGATCAGCACCGTGTTCCAGAACGCCTGGGTGATGCCCGCGTTCTTCAGCAGGGCCGTGTAGTTGTCGAAGGACAGCTGCCCGGGGCCGGCGAACACCGTCCACCAGCCGCCCTTCGCGGTGTCCTCGGCGGACCGCAGGGAGGACAGGAACAGCCCGGCCAGCGGGGTCATCCACACCAGCCCGACGACCACGAGGAAGGCCTGGACGAGCCCGTTGCCCAGCCCGCGCCTGACGGCGTTCATCGCTGACTCCTTCGGAAACGACGGACGTTGAAGACCATGGCGGGGATCACGAGCAGCAGGAGCAGCACACCCAGCGCGCTGCCGAGACCCTGGTTGTTGCCGCCGCCGAAGGACACCAGCCACATCTGCGTGGCGAGCACGGTCGCCTCCTCCTGCACGGGCCCCGGCGCGATGATGTAGACGAGGTCGAAGACCTTCATCACGTTGATCACCAGGGTCACGAAGACGACGGTCAGCACCGGTGCGAGCAGCGGGACCGTGATCCGCCGGAAGATCTGCCACTCGTTCGCGCCGTCGATCCGCGCCGCCTCCAGCGCGTCCCGTGGCAGCGCCGCGAGTCCCGCTCCGATCAGGACCATCGAGAAGCCGGTCCAGATCCAGAGATACGCCCCGATGATCGCCGGTGTGACGAGCGCGGGCCCGAGCCAGGAGATCCCCTCGTACGGCGGGGCGAAGTTCGAGGCCGGGAGCTGCACGGCGTACGAGCCGTCGGCCAGCCCCTCGAAGCGGAAGGAACCGTCGGGCGCGGTGGTCGTGGTGGCGACCTTCTTCCCGTCGCGCACCGCCTCGACCGTCATCTCCGGCAGCCCGCTCTCCCGTCGGTCGACCTTGCCCTGCTCCCCTCCCCCGCCGGGTGTGAAGTCCAGGTAGACGACCCCGCGGAGTTCGTCCGGCGCCGCCTCGCGCCCGGCGGCCGCGTACGCGGGGCGGGCGTCGCCCGGCAGGTCCTGGGGCAGCACCCCGACCAGGCCGAGCGCCACCGCGTCCCCCACGCTCGCGTTCGTCCGGTACGAGCCGTCCGCCTCCTTGGTCAGGCCGTGACCGTCACGCGCCCGGGCGGTCGGGTAGGACGACGTGCCCTGGAAGGCGTCGTGCACGGAGACCACGGCCGCGTTCAGGACGCCCTTGTCGGGGTCCTCGTCGTAGGCGAGCCGGAAGATGATGCCCGCGGCGAGGAAGGACACCGCCATCGGCATGAACAGCAGCAGCTTGAAGGCGGTCGCCCAGCGGACCTTCTCCACCAGCACGGCGAGGATCAGGCCGAGGCCGGTCAGCAGGGCGGGCGCCACGACCACCCAGATCGCGGTGTTGCGCACGGCCTTGAGCGTCGCCGGGTCGTGGAACATCTCCGTGTAGTTCTCGCCGCCCACGAAGCGGGTGCCGGAGGCGTCGAAGAAGCTGCGGCCGACGGAGAACAGCACGGGGTAGACGACGAGCGCGCCCAGCAGGAGCAGCGCGGGAAACACGAACAGCAGGGCGACGGTCCGGCCCCGCCGCCGGGTGCGCCGGGCGGGCGTGGGGCCGGCGGCGGCCGGAGGGCTCGTCTCTTTCACCAGGGTCGAGGTCATGGTCAGCCCTGGTACGCCTTGGCCGCCGCGGCCTCCAGCTTCGCCGCGGTGCCCTTCGGGTCGGACGGGTCGCGCAGGAAGTCCTGGAGCAGCTTCCACTCGCCCGCGCCCTTGGTGCCGCCGAAGGCCGCCGGGGCCTGGTCGGACATGTCGAAGCGGACCGAGTCCCCGGCCGCCACGAGGGACTTGGCGGTCGCGCGGGTGACGTCGTCACCGTACGAGGCGAGGTCGAGCTTCTTGTTCGGGGACAGGAAGCCGCCCGCCTCCGCCCACACGGCCGCGGCCTCCGGTGTCGCCAGGTACTCCAGGAGCGCCTGGGCGGCCTTCTGGTTCTTGCCGTCCTTCAGGACGACGGCCGCGTCACCACCGCTGACCACCGGCGCCTTGCCGGTGCCGACCGCCGGGAAGGGGAAGAAGTTCGCGTCCTCGCCGATCTTCTTCCCGAACTGGTCCTTGGCGACCCCGGCCACGAAGTCGCCCTCGTAGACCATGCCCGCCTCGGGCTTCGGGCCGAACACCTTCTCCACCGAGCCAGGGAAGTCGGTGTTCAGGGCGCCCTTCTGGCCGCCCGCGATCAGCTGCTTGTCCTTGAAGAGCTTGCCGAGCGTGGTGAGCGCGTCGACCACGCTCGCGTCGGTCCACTTCAGCTTGTGGGCGGCGAGAGCGTCGTACTTCTCCGGTCCGGCCTGGGAGAGGTAGACGTTCTCGAACCAGTCGGTGAGGGTCCAGCCGTCCTGCCCGGCGACCGAGAAGGCGGCGAGGCCGGAGTCGGAGACGGTGTGACCGGCCTTCAGCATGTCGTCGTACGTCTTCGGCGTCTTGACCCCGGCCTGAGCGAGGGCGTCGGGGCTGTACCAGACGGTCGACTTGTGGGCGGCCTTGAAGTACAGGCCATAGAGGGTGTTGTCGACGCTGCCGTAGTTCTTCCAGACGGGCGCGTAGTTGGCGTCCACGGCCTGCTTGGTCTTGGTGGACAGCGGCTTGAGCCAGCCCTTCTGCGCGAACTGCTTCAGCACGCCGACCTGCGGGACCATCACCACGTCGGGGGCGTTGCCGCCCTCGATCTTGCTGCCCACGACGGTGGAGACGTTGTCCCCGGTGGACACGAACTGGGTCTTGGCGCCGGTCTTCTCACCGAACGCGTCCAGGACCTTCTGGAAGTTCTTCTGCTCGCTGCCGGACCAGACGCCGGCCACGGTGACCGTCTGGCCGCCGAGCGCCTTGTCGCCGCCGCCGGCGGAGACCGGGCCGCCGCCTCCGCAGGCGGTCGCGCCGAGCGCCAGGGCGAGGGCGGTGCAGCTCGTGAGCAGGGTGGTACGTCGTCGCATCATCGTTGATGTCCCTTCGAAGGGTCAGGAGGTGACGGGAATTCAGCGGTCGTTGATCCACCAGGCCGCCGTCGAGCCGGGAAGCACCCCGGCCGGGCAGGGGCCGCTGGACAGCAGGGCGGTGCCGGGGACCGGCGCGGGCGTGGGCGCCGCAGCGAAGTTGACGGCGCACACGAAGCCGTCACCGTCGTCGCCGCGGGCGAAGGCGAGGACTCCGGGCGGAGTGTCCAGCCAGCGCAGCGGGCCTTCGCCCAACTGGGGCAGCGCGGCACGGAGCTGGAGGCCGTCGCGGTACAGGTGCCAGAAGGAGCGGGTGTCGGCGAGGGCACGGTCGGTGGCGTGTTCTGCGAACCACTCGGGCTGCGGCAGCCACGGCTTGGCGCCCTCGGTGCCGGAGGTGAAGCCGAACGGGGACGCCTGGCCGGACCACGGCAGCGGCACCCGGCAGCCGTCGCGGATCCGGGCGCGGCTTCCGGTGCGGCGGAAGATCGGGTCGGTGAGCACGTCGTCGGGCAGGTCGACGACCTCGGGCAGGCCCAGTTCCTCGCCCTGGTAGATGTACGCGGCTCCGGGCAGCGCCAGCATCAGCAGCGCGGCGGCGCGGGCGCGGGCGGTGCCGAGTCCGCTGCCGCCGGGGACGGGCTCGCCGTAGCGGGTGACGGTGCGGACCTGGTCGTGGTTGTTGAGGACCCAGGTGACCGTGGAGCCCGTGCCGGCGATGTCCCGCAGGGCCTCGGAGATGACCTTGCGGAAGGCGTCGGCGTCCCAGGGCGCGCTGAGCAGGTCGAAGAAGAACGCCTGGTGGAGCTCGTCCGGGCGGACGTACAGGGCGTGTTCGCGGGCGGTGGGGACGGACACCTCGCCGACCAGGAGCCGTTCGCGGCCGTCGTGTGCCGTGTACTCCTCGCACACCGCGCGCCAGTGCCGCCACACGTCGTGCACCTCGGGCTGGTTCCAGGCGAGCGGGTTGACGGAGTCGCGGGTGCGGGCGTCGGCCTCGGGGTCCGGGGAGTCGGGCAGATCCGGGTGCTTGAAGAGGCCGGCGGCGACGTCGATGCGGAAGCCGTCGACGCCCCGGTCCAGCCAGAAGCGCAGGGTGCGGTCGAACTCCGCGGCCACCTCGGGGTCTCGCCAGTTCCAGTCGGGCTGTTCGGGCGTGAACATGTGCAGGTACCACTGGCCGGGGCGGCCGTCCGCCTCGGTGACCCGGGTCCAGGCCGGGCCCCCGAACATGGCGTGCCAGTTGTTGGGCGGCTCCGAGCCGTCCGGGCCGCGGCCGTCGGCGAAATGGAAGCGGGCGCGGGCCGCGCTGCCGGGGGCCGAGTCGAGCGCCTGACGAAACCACGGGTGCTCGCTGGAGCAGTGGTTGGGGACGATGTCGAGCAGCACCCTGATGCCGAGCCGCCGGGCGGCCGTCATCAGCAGGTCGAACTCGGTGAGGTCGCCGAAGAGCGGGTCCACGTCGCAGTAGTCGGCCACGTCGTAGCCGTGGTCGTGCTGCGGTGAGGGATAGAAGGGGCTCAGCCAGATCCCGTCGACGCCCAGCTTCTTCAGGTACGGCAGTCCGGTCCTGACCCCGGCGAGATCGCCGATGCCGTCGCCGGTGCTGTCCAGGAAGCTGCGGACGTACACCTGGTAGATCACTGCGTCGCGCCACCAGTCGTACTTACTCAACATGCATGCATGTTAGGTAAGCGTGTCGCGAGGGTGTCAACGAAAAGTCGGCGCACCAGGGGAAGATGAGACCTATGTGTTACCTAACAAGTAACTAGGAGAGTTATCGGTGAGAGATGGCGGCGAGCTCGCGCGCCAGCCGCCGCACCGCGCTCTCGGGCGTCTCGCGCCCGGCCATCGCGTCGTGGACGACCGCCTGCACCACCAGGCTGACCTGGTCGTAGCGCGGGCTCTTGGGGCGCGGAGCGGCCGCGAGCACACTGGCGCGCAGGGTCGGCAGGTAGGGGAACTCCCGCACCAGCTCGGGATCCTCGTACAGCGCGGCGCGTACGGGCGGCAGCGCGCCCCGCGTGAGGACCTGCCGCTGGACGGGCTCGCTGGTGAGGTACGCGATCAGTCGCGCGGCCGAGTCGGGGTGCCGCGCGTGGGTGTTGACGGCCAGGTTGGAGCCGCCCAGGACGCTCGTCCCGGGCCCGTCGGGGCCCGGCAGCGGCACGGCGCCGACCTTCCCGGCGACCGGCGAGCCCTTGGCGGAGGCTCCGACGTATGCGTAGGGCCAGTTGCGCAGGAAGAGGAGTCCGCCGTCCTGGAACGCCTGCTTGGACTCCTCCTCCTTGTACGTCAGCGCCGCCTTCGGGATCCAGCCTTCCCGCACTCCGCGCGCGAGGAATCCGATGCCCTCGCGGGCGGCGGCCGAGTTCACGGTGACGCGCGCGCCCTCGTCGCCGAGGATCGTGCCGCCCGCCGAGTAGACGGCCTCGGCCGCGTTGACGGTGAGGCCCTCGTACGGCAGGAACTGACCCGCGTAGCCGTCGAGTCCGTACTTCGGCGCGATGGTTCTCGCGTCGTGCTCCAGCTCGTCCCAGGTGCGCGGCGGCGGGACGCCCTCCTCGGCGAGGACGTCCTTGCGGTAGAGGAGCAGCCCGGCGTTGGTGACGTAGGGGACGGCGTACAGCCGGTTGTCGTAGGTCGCCGTGTCCACGACCGGCGGCAGGAAGGTGTCGAGCGGGAAGCGGCCGGGGGGCAGTGGTCTGATCCAGCCGGCGGCCGCGAACTCCGAGGTCCAGTTGACGTCGATGTTGAGGACGTCGAAGCGGCTCCGGTCGCCGTCGCGCAGGTCGGTGGCCATCTGCGCGTGGGTCTCGTCGGCGGAGTCCGGGAGTTCGACGAGGGTGACCCGCTCACCGGGGTGGGTGCGGTTCCAGCCCTGAAGGAGGGTGCCGAGATAGCCGGTGAGATCGCCCGCGGTGGCGAGCGTCAAAGGGCCCCGGCCGCCCGCCGCCCCCTCGTCGGCGCGCGCGCCCGAGGCGATGTACCCGGTCATGACCACGACCAGGACGAGAAGGCCCCTACCGGCGGCGTGTATCCACCGCATAGGTTCCTCCCTGTACACCTGGCGCCGGGCACCTTCGCCCGAGTCAGAGGCCATGTATACCTGTTAGGTATGGGCGATACTAGGGCCTGGAGCACATTCGCAGACTAGGAGGACAGCACGAGTGCGCCTGCCCCTCCTGGCTCTACTCGCGCGTGGCCCGGCCCACGGTTACGAGCTCAAGCAGGGCCTTGAGCAACTGCTGGGCTCCGCGTACCCTCAGCCGAACATCGGCCAGGTCTACGTGACCCTCGGCCGGCTCGAGAAGCAGGGACTGATCGAGGGCCAGGACGTCGAGCAGTCCAGCCGGCCCAACAAGAAGGTCTACCACCTGACCGACACCGGGCGGGAGGCGCTGCGCGCCTGGTTCGAGGAGCCCGAGGACGAGCCGCGGGTACGGGACGAGTTCTTCATGAAACTGGCCCTCGCCCCGCAGACCGGACTCGCCGAGCAGATCGCCCTCATCAACAGACAGCGGCGCCAGTACCTCAACACCATGCGGCACCTGTCGAAGCTGGCCGCCGCCGAAGACCGGGACAACCGCATCGCCCACCTGCTGATCGAGGGCGCGATGCTGCACCTGCAGGCCGACCTCGACTGGCTGGAACGGTGCCAGGAAGAGCTGGAGGAGCTGGAGTGAGGGACCTGTGAGCGACCGCCCCACTCCTGTGCTGCGCGCCGAGGGCCTGGTCAAGACGCATTACGGCGAGGGCGCCCCGGCGCACGCCGTGCGCGGGGTCGGCCTGTGTGTGCGCCAAGGCGAGTTCGTGGCCGTCACCGGCCCGTCCGGCGCCGGGAAGTCGACGCTGCTGCATCTGCTGGGCGGGTTGCAGCGGCCGGACGGCGGCAGCATCTGGCTGGACGGCGAGTGCACGGACGCCTACAGCGAGGCCCGCTGGGCGGTGGAGCGCCGCAAGCGGATCGGGATCGTCTTCCAGTTCTTCAACCTGGTGTCGAACCTGTCGGTCGCCGACAACGTGGAGCTGCCTGCCCTCCTCGCCGGGGTCTCCCCGCGGCAGGCGCGCACCGAGCGGGAGGAGCTGCTGGCGGAGCTGGGCCTGGCCGGCAAGGAGCGCAGCATGCCGGGCGAGCTGTCCGGCGGCGAGCAGCAGCGGGTCGCGCTGGCCCGGGCCCTGGTCAACCATCCGCCGCTGCTGCTGGCCGACGAACCCGCGGGCAGCCTCGACAGCAAGGGCACCCGTGAGGTCATGCGGCTGCTGTCCCGCTTCCACCAGCGAGGGCAGAGCATCGTACTTGTCACCCATGACGCGCGGCTGGCGAGCGCGGCGGACCGGGTGATCAGCTTCTTCGACGGGCGGATCGCCGACGACGCGGAACTGGACGGCACGCCGACGCGCGGGACCGGGATCTCCGGGGTGCTGGAGCTCAGGGACTGACATGCGGGTGTACGACGTGCCCGGGGAGGGCTGACACGGTGCGAGCCACCCTGCGCTGGGCGCACTCCGATCTGCGCACGCACCGCGGCGAGGCGCTGTTCCTCGTGCTCGCCACCGCGGGCATCGTCGTCTCGCTGCTGCTGGCCACCGCGCTCTTCGGGTACGCCACCAACCCCTGGCAGCGCGTCTTCACGCAGGCGCGCGGCGCCCACGTGTGGATCCACACCGACCGCTCCGCCCAGGTGGGGAAGCTGGCGGGGCTGGACGGCGTCGACTCCGTCGCGGGCCCCTACCCCGCCGCCTCCGCCACCCTCGCCGCCCGCGGTACCCGCGCCTCCGTCGAACTGCGTGGCACACCCGAGCGGCCCGTCGTCGGCCGCCCGCTGATCACCTCCGGGCACTGGCTGGACCCGGCGACCCCTGACGGCGTGGTCCTGGAGAGCCGCCTCGCCCGCGCCCTGCTGACCGAACCCGGCGACACCCTCACCCTGCCCGGCTCCACCCGGAAACTGACCGTCCTCGGCATCGCCGACAGCGCCGAGCCCCGCTACCACGCGGGCGAGCAGCCGGGCCTCGTGTGGGCACTGCCGTCCGCCGTGCGCGACCCCGGCGGCCAGGTCATCGGCCTGCGCCTGACCGACCCCGACGACACGGACTACGCCGTCCAGCGCGCCGTCACCGTGCTGGGCGCCGGCGCCATCGGCGAGATCTCCACCTGGCAGCAGGCACGCGCCGAGGCCCAGGGCGACAACCGGCTGCTGGGGCAGGTGCTGACCCTGTTCGGGCTGGGCGCGCTGGTCGCCGCCGGGCTCGCCGTGCACGGGGCGATCGCCACCCGCATCCGGGGCCACCTGCGGGACATCTCCGTGCTGAAGGCGATCGGCTTCACACCGGGCCAGGTCGTGCGCGTCTTCCTGCTCCAGCACCTCGCCTACGCGCTGCTGGGCGCCGTGGCCGCGACCGGGCTCACCCAGGCGGTGGGCAGCCGGATCCCGGGGCGCCTCGGGGACGCGGTCGGCGTCTGGCAGGGGCTGCCCGGGCACACGGTCGTACTGTTCGCGGTGCCGGTGGGCGCTGTGCTGTTCATCGGCGCGACCACCGGGCTCGCGGCCTGGCGGGCGGGGCGTGTGCCCCCGGTTCCGGTGCCGCGGCCCGCGGTGTCGCCCGGGGGACGGCTGCCGGGCGTGGCGCGCCGGGCGCTCGGGCTGAGGTTGCCGCCCGGCCTGGTGCTGGGCTGTCACAAGGTCCTCACCAGCCGCCTGCGGTCACTGTCGACGGTGGCCCGGCTCGCGCTGCCCCTGCTGCTGATCGTCGTCGCGATGAGCGCCTGGACCACCATCGACCGCTTCCACAGCAGGCCCGAGCAGGTCGGTCTCCCGACCGCGCTCACCGTCCACGCGGACGCGGGCCTGAGCACCCGGGACGTACGGGCCCTGCTGGAGCGGGACCCGCAGGTAGCCGCCGCCTATCCGGGCGTCGAGGTGGCCGCCCTGGTCCCGGGCCAGACGGCCACGATCGCCCTGCGCGGCCTCGGCACCCGCCAGGAGCCGTACCCCTACGCCCTGGCCGAGGGCCGCCTCGCCCGTGACCGGGACGAGGCGGTCGCCGGACAGGGACTGCTCGACCTTCTGGACGTGCGGGTCGGCGACTGGGTGCGGATGACCGTGGGCGACCAGCCGCAGATCCTGCACATCGTGGGCCGCAGCATCGAGCCCGAGAACGCCGGCCGGGTCATCTCCACCTCCCTCGACACCCTCCGCGAGAACGATCCGCGCCTCGCGCCCAGCCTCTATCAGCTACGGCTGCGCCCCGGCGTCGACCCGCACGAGGTCGCCGGCCGACTGGCCGACGCCGGGCACGGACACCTGGACGTCCACGCCGTGACCAACCCGGCCGACGGGCTCTCGCCGCTGCGCGGGGTCGTCGTGGGCCTGATAGCCGTGCTGGCCCTCATCGGGCTGATCGAGCTGCTGACGGCGATCGGCGGCACCGTCCGCGAGGGTGAGCGGGACCTGCTGGCGCTCAAGGCCATCGGCCTGTCCCCACGGCAGATCACGGCCGTCACCGTCACGGCCACCGGCTGCACCGCCCTGGCCGCGGTCCTCGCCGGTACGGCACTGGGCCTGCCCCTCGCGCACTGGCTGATCGACGCCCAGGGCCGGTCCAGCGGCATCGGCCCGGGCATCGCCCAGGGGCCGTCACCAGCCCTCCTTGTGCTGCTGGGCGCGGCCGCGGTACTGGGCGCGGGCGCCCTCGCCGCCTTCCCCGCGGCCCGCGCGGCCCGGCGCCGCCTGGCGGACACGCTGAGCGCGGTGACCTGACGGGGCCGGGGGCAACGGGGGCTTCGAGGGCCCGGGTCACTGCCTTCCGCGCAGCTCCCGGTACGTCGCGACCAGGGCCTTCGTCGACGCGTCCAGGCCGGGGACGTCGGCGCCCTCGGTCAGCGCGGGCTCGACGCGCTTGGCGAGGACCTTGCCGAGCTCGACGCCCCACTGGTCGAAGGAGTCGATGTTCCAGACGGCACCCTGGACGAACACCTTGTGCTCGTAGAGCGCGATGAGCTGGCCGAGGACCGACGGGGTCAGCTCGCGCGCGAGGATCGTGGTCGTCGGGTGGTTGCCCTTGAACGTCTTGTGCGCGACCAGCTCCTCCGCCACCCCCTCCGCGCGGACCTCGTCGGGCGTCTTGCCGAAGGCCAGCGCCTGGGTCTGGGCGAAGAAGTTGGCCATCAACAGGTCGTGCTGCGCGGCGAGTTCGCCGCTGAGCTCGGCGACCGGCTCGGCGAAGCCGATGAAGTCCGCCGGGATCAGCTTCGTGCCCTGGTGGATGAGCTGGTAGTAGGCGTGCTGGCCGTTGGTGCCCGGGGTGCCCCACACGACGGGCCCGGTCTGCCACTCGACCTCGCGCCCGTCCCGGCCGACGTACTTGCCGTTGGACTCCATGTCCAACTGCTGGAGGTACGCGGCGAACTTGGACAGGTAGTGCGAGTACGGCAGCACGGCGTGCGACTGGGCGTCGTGGAAGTTGCCGTACCAGATGCCCAACAGGCCCAGCAGGAGTGGGGCGTTGGACTCTGCGGGCGCGGCCTTGAAGTGCTCGTCGACGAGTCGGAAGCCGTCGAGCATCTCGCGGAAGCGGTCGGCGCCGATGGCGATCATCAGGGAGAGCCCGATGGCTGAGTCGTAGGAGTAGCGGCCGCCGACCCAGTCCCAGAACTCGAACATGTTCGCCGTGTCGATCCCGAAGTCGGCGACCTTCTCGGCGTTCGTCGACAGCGCCACGAAGTGCTTGGCGACGGCGGCCTCGTCACCGAGCGCGTCCACCAGCCAGGTGCGGGCCGAGGTGGCGTTGGTGATCGTCTCGATCGTGGTGAACGTCTTGGAGGCGATGATGAACAGCGTCTCGGCCGGGTCCAGGTCACGGATGGCCTCGTGCAGGTCGGCGCCGTCCACATTGGACACGAAGCGGACCGTGAGATCGCGGTCGGTGTAGCTGCGCAGCACCTCGTACGCCATCGCCGGGCCGAGGTCGGAGCCGCCGATGCCGACGTTGACCACGCTGCGGATACGCCTGCCGGTGTGGCCGGTCCAGGCGCCGGAGCGGACGCGGCCCGCGAAGTCGGCCATCTTGTCCAGCACGGCGTGCACCGCCGGGACGACGTTCTCCCCGTCGACCTCGATCACCGCGTCGCGCGGGGCGCGCAGCGCGGTGTGCAGTACGGCGCGGTCCTCAGTGGTGTTGATCTTCTCGCCGCGGAACATGGCGTCCCTGAGGCCGAAGACGTCGGTGGCGGCGGCCAGCTCGCGCAGCAGCCGCAGTGTCTCGTCGGTGACGAGGTGCTTGGAGTAGTCGATGTGCAGGTCCCCGACCCGCAGCGTGTACCCGCTGCCGCGTGCGGGGTCGGCGGCGAACAGCTCACGCAGCCGCACCTCCCCCAGTTCCTCGCGGTGCTTGGCCAGAGCGGTCCACTCGGGCGTCTGGTTGAGCCTGACACGGCCGTCTGCGTTCATCTCGGGCTTCAGCCTTCTTTCCTGCGCCTGTCCTGCTGCTTCGTGCCCCGCTGGCGGTCCCAACCTAGTTGATCAGCGCGTGGCGTGAGCTGTCGTGGCGTCCTCGTGCGGTGCGACATCAGGTACGTCCGGGCGGCGCATGGGTATCAGCGCGGCGACGGACAGGACGAAGAAGGCGGCCGTGAGCAGCGGCGGGGTGTTGAGACCCCAGGCCGTGGCGACGGCCCCGCCCAGCAGGGCACCCAAGGGCACTCCGGCGTAGGACAGGGTCCGGAAGGCCGAGCTGACCCGGCCGAGGAGTTCGGCGGGGCTGCGCTGCTGCATCAGGGTCGTGGTGTTGACGTTCCACACCATGCCCATGAGTCCGAAGACGGCGAGGGCCGCGACCAGCACGGCAAGGCTGCGCACGGTGCCCATGACGACGAGGGCTCCGGTCTGCACCGTACCGGCGAGCAGCACGGCACGGATCGGGCCGACGCGGCGCACGAGCCGGCCGTTCACCAGCCCTCCGGCCAGGCTGCCGACGGTGACCGCGGTGGCCGCCGCCGCGTAACCCGTGGGACCCGCGTCCAGCCAGCCGGTCACGAGGACGACCAGCGTGGCGAGCTGGGCGCCCATGCCGATGTTGCACAGGGCCGTCGCGGCGCACAGGCCCCGCAGGGGGCCGTCCCGCCAGAGGTGGCGGAGGCCGTCGGCGATCTCCCGGCGCAGGGTGCTGCCCGCCGCTCTCGGTTCCCGCTCGGGCGCGGCGGTCCGCAGGGAGGCGACCAGCGCGGCCGCCACCAGGAACGTCGCCGCGTCGACGGCGAAGGGGACGGCCGCCCCGGCGGCGATCAGCAGCGGCACGACCGGCGCGCCCACCAGGCCGCCCGCGATCCGCTGGCCGGTCATCAGACGGGCGTTGGCGCTGCCCAGGGCCGCGCGGTCCACGAGGGCGGGCAGCAGGGCCGTGGAGGCGTTGTCGAACAGCGTCTGGAGCGCGGTCAGGGCGAAGGCCAACGCGATCAGCAGGGAGATCGAGGCATGACCGAGCGCGACGGCCACCGCGAAACCGGCGACCAGCAGTCCTCGTAACGCGTCCACCGTCCACATGGCGCGCCGCTGGTCCACGCGGTCGGCGACCGCCCCGCCGAGCAGCCCGAAGGCGATCCACGGCAGATAGCCGCAGGCGGTGACCGAGGCGATGAGCAGCGGCTCCTCCGTCAGCGTGGTGGCCAGCAGGGGCAGCGCCGCCGCGCGCAGGGCGTCCCCGAAGCTGGACAGCACGGCGGCACCCCACAACCGCCCGAACCCACCGCGCCACGCAGGCGCACGCACGCCTCTCGCCTCGACCTCCGTCACAAGTCCCCCTCGCAGTTCGCTTCTTCACGAACCGTAGAGGAAGGCACTGACAACGGGCCGGGGACGCGCGTCCGAAACGCCTCCGGCCAGGCACCCTCGGGCACCCGGCCGGTCATGAACTTCTAGATTTCGCCCCGCAGTTTGGCGAGCGCCTCGGCGAGGATCGCCTCGCCGTCCGCGTCGCTGCGCCGCTCCCTGACGTACGCGAGGTGCGTCTTGTAGGGCTCGGTACGCGGCGGGTCCGGCGGGTTGTCCCGGTCCTGTCCGGCCGGGAAGCCGCAGCGCGGGCAGTCCCAGGTATCGGGCACCTGTGCGTCGCTGGCGAAGCTGGGCTGCGTCTCATGCCCGTTGGAGCACCAGAAGGAGATGCGCAGACGCGGCGCGGACTCGCCACGCTCGGCCTCGCCCATCGGCCCCGCCCCGACCCGGCTTCCTCGGATCGCGTTGCCACTTGCCACGGTCGTAACTCCCTGCGTGATGGTGCCGCGAAGCGAGTCGGCGTTTCGCTTCGTTGCGAGCGCCTCAGTCTACGTAAGGCCCAACGCGCGTCCAGTGATTGGAGTTACAGACCCCACATCTAGACGCAAGCCCCATGATAGGCCGCGCTCAGCTGCGCGTACCGAACATGGGGCGTTACGTACGGAATGTGCGTATGTGCGAGCCGTGGATCAGCTGTTCGTCTTCATCAGGAGGCCGAGGACGACGATGCAGGCGAACCACAGCAGACCGATGACCACGGTGATGCGGTCGAGGTTGCGCTCGGCGACCGAGGAGCCACCGACGGAGGACTGCATGCCGCCACCGAACATGTCGGAGAGGCCGCCGCCCTTCCCCTTGTGCATCAGCACCAGCAGCATCAGCAGCAGGCTGAAGACGATCAGGGCGATCGAGAACCCCAAAACCACGGCTGGACCAACTTCCTCGGATCTGGATGGACGACGGGGCCCAGCAGACAGCGCTGGACCCCGCAAGGGTACGACGGATCGCCGCTACCGCATACTCACAGCTCGGATCACTGGTCGCGGAAGCGCACGATCTTGACGAACTCGTCGGCGTCCAGGGAGGCGCCGCCGACCAGGGCACCGTCGATGTCGGCCTGGGCCATGATCTCGGCGACGTTGCCGGCCTTGACGGAGCCGCCGTACTGGATGCGGACCTTGTCGGCCACGTCCTGGGAGTACAGCTCGGCGATCTTGCCGCGGATGGCGGCGCAGACCTCCTGGGCGTCCTCGGCGCCGCAGACCTTGCCGGTGCCGATGGCCCACACCGGCTCGTAGGCGATCACGATGATCTCGGCCTGCTCGGCCGGGAGGTCCTTCAGACCGCCCTCGACCTGGGCGAGGGTGTGGGAGACGTGGTTGCCCGCCTCGCGGACCTCCAGCTCCTCGCCGACGCACAGGATCGGGGTCAGGCCGTGCTTGTAGGCGGCCTTGACCTTGGCGTTGACCAGCTCGTCGCTCTCCGCGTGGTACTGCCGCCGCTCGGAGTGGCCGATCGCCACGTACGTGCACTTCAGCTTGGCCAGCATCGAGCCGGAGATCTCGCCCGTGTACGCGCCGGAGTCGTGCGCCGACACGTCCTGCGCGCCGTACTTGATCTTGAGCTTGTCGCCGTCGACCAGGGTCTGCACGGAGCGCAGGTCGGTGAAGGGCGGCAGGACGGCGACCTCGACGGCGTCGTAGTCCTTGTCCGACAGGGCGAAGGCGAGCTTCTGGACGTGCGCGATGGCCTCGAGGTGGTTGAGGTTCATCTTCCAGTTGCCCGCCATCAGCGGCGTGCGCGTACTCATGGTCAGTCCTCCAGTGCGGCGAGGCCGGGGAGCGTCTTGCCCTCGAGGTATTCGAGGGAGGCGCCGCCACCGGTCGAGATGTGGCCGAATGCGTTCTCGTCGAAGCCCAGGAGGCGCACGGCGGCGGCGGAGTCGCCGCCGCCGACGACCGTGAAGGCCGGGGAGTCGAGGAGGGCTTGGGCGACCGCCTTGGTGCCCTCGGCGAAATCGGGGTGCTCGAAGACGCCCATCGGGCCGTTCCAGAAGACGGTGGCGGCGTCGATGATCTTCGAGGCGTACAGCTTGCGGGTCTCCGGACCGATGTCCAGGCCCATCTGGTCGGCGGGCACGGCGTCCGCGGCGACGGTGGTGGGGTTCGTCGGGGCCTTGGCCTTCAGGTCCGGGAACTCGGGGCCGACGAGCACGTCGACGGGGAGGACCAGCTCGACGCCGGTCTTCTCCGCGCGCTCGATGTACTCCAGGACCGCGGGGATCTGGTCCTCCTGGAGCAGGGACTTGCCGATCTCGTAGCCCTTGGCCTTGAGGAAGGTGTACGCCATGCCGCCGCCGATGAGGAGGCGGTCGGCCTTGCCGAGCAGCTCGTCGATGACGGCGAGCTTGTCGGAGACCTTGGCGCCGCCGAGGGCGACGACGTAGGGGCGCTTGACGTCCTCGGTGAGCTTCTTCAGGACGGCGACCTCGTTCGCGATGAGGTAGCCGGCGGCGTGCGCCAGGCGGGCCGGGAGGTCGAGGACCGAGGCGTGCCCCCGGTGCACCGCGCCGAACCCGTCACCGACGTACACGTCCGCGAAGGCGGCGAGCTGGTCGGCGAAGGCGCCGCGCTCGGCGTCGTCCTTGCTGGTCTCGCCGGCGTTGAAGCGCAGGTTCTCAATGACGGCGACCTGCCCGTCGGCGAGGCCGGCGACGGTGGTCTTGGCGGACTCGCCGACCGTGTCGGTCGCGAAGGCCACGCCGGTGCCGAGGAGTTCACCGAGGCGGGTGGCGACGGGGGCGAGGGAGAAGGCCGGGTCCGGGGCGCCCTTGGGGCGGCCGAGGTGCGAGGCGACGACGACGCGCGCGCCGGCCTGCGCGAGGGCCTTCACGGTGGGCAGCACGGCGCGGATGCGGCCGTCGTCGGTGATCGTGGTGCCGTCCAGCGGCACGTTGAGGTCGGCGCGGACGAAGACCCGCTTGCCTGCGACGCCTTCGGCGAGAAGTTCGTCGATCGTCTTCATTGAGGGGACTCCTGTGAAGGGCTCGTGGTGCTCGTGATCCTGGGAGGGCTGATCCGTACGTGAGTCAGGGCCCGGGCGGCGCGTCCCTGCGCTGCCCGAGCCCTGCATTCACATCGACGTGCCTGCTCTGTTGATCAGAGCTGGTTGCCGACGAAGACCGTGAGGTCGACGAGGCGGTTGGAGTAGCCCCACTCGTTGTCGTACCAGCCGAGGATCTTCACCGAGTTGCCCTCCTGGACCATGGTCAGGGAGGAGTCGAAGGTGCAGGAGGCCGGGTCGCTGACGATGTCCGAGGAGACGATCGGGTCCTCGGTGTACGACAGGTAGCCCGCCAGGTCGCCGTCCTCGGAGGCCTTCTTGAACGCGGCGTTGACCTCGTCCTTGGTGACCTCGCGCTGCAGCGTCACGACCAGGTCGGTGGCCGAACCGGTCGGGACCGGGACGCGCATGGCGATGCCGTCCAGCTTGCCCTTGAGCTGCGGGAGGACCAGGGCGGTGGCCTTGGCGGCACCGGTGGTGGTGGGGATGATGTTCTCGGCGGCGGCGCGGGCGCGGCGCAGGTCCGAGTGCGGGAAGTCCAGGATGCGCTGGTCGTTCGTGTACGCGTGGACCGTCGTCATCAGGCCCTTGACGATGCCGAAGTTCTCGTCGAGGACCTTGGCCATCGGCGCCACACAGTTCGTGGTGCAGGAGGCGTTGGAGATGACGTGGTGGTTCGCCGCGTCGTACTTGTCCTGGTTGACGCCCATCACGATGGTGATGTCCTCATCCTTGGCCGGAGCCGAGATGAGGACCTTCTTGGCGCCGCCGGCGAGGTGCTTCGCGGCGTCGGCCTTCTTCGTGAAGATGCCCGTCGACTCGACGACGATGTCGACGCCGAGCTCGCCCCACGGGATGTCGGCGGGGTTGCGCTCGGACAGGACCTTGATGGTGTGGCCGTCGACGGTGATCGTGTCGGCGGTGTGCGACACCTCGGCCTTGAGGCGGCCCAGGATGGTGTCGTACTTGAGCAGGTGAGCGGTGGTCGCGGTGTCACCCAGGTCGTTGACAGCCACGATCTCGATGTCTGCACCCTGCTCCAGCAGCGCGCGGAAGTAGTTACGACCGATGCGGCCAAAGCCGTTGATGCCTACGCGGATCGTCACGAACCGATCTCCTCGTTGGTACGCCGGCTGTGAGACCGGCGAGCTGTATTGGGATGTCCCCGACCGCCTACGACCCTACCTCCCTGAGGCCTGCGGGGTGACATTGAGATGCCCCATACACGGCGAGGCGGTCCGTACCAGCCAGTAGGGGTACGGACCGCCCGGGCCGGAGGGCCCACTCACTCGATTCGGTTACGGTACGTCAGTTGCCATTGACCGCGTGTCACTGACGGAGGGCGGCGAGCGCCTTCCGGACGAGAGCCGCGCGTTCGGCCGGCGTGGCGAGGTGCTCCAAGCCGAAGCCCAGCAACACGGTGTCGTCGGTCGTGACGGCGCCGTACGTCTGGAACAGCGCTCCGGAGCGCGCCCAGTCCTTGACGACCGCGGGGCTGCCCGCGGGCGGACCGGGTGTGCTCCACGCGCCGAGCGACGCCTCGAAGCCCTCGCTCTCGACGGCGTTGCCGCCGATGACGACGGACGCGTTGTCGGCGAGGACGCCGCGGCCGCCGGAACCGGGGTCGGTGATGTAGCTGAGGGAGACCTCGACCTTCTTCCCTGCGTACGCGGAGAGGTCGAAGGAGACCTCCCGCCAGCCGGCCGACGCCCCGGTGAAGCTGTTCCAGGAGCCGCTGGTGCCGGTCGCCGTGCAGCCGTTGCCGGAGTGCGTGAGGTACCGCGTGAGGGCGGGGTGCGCCTGGATGAAGAACCCGGCCCCGCAGTCGGCCGGCACGGCCGTGCTGGTGGCGCCGTTCTTGTCCGGGAGCGTGGTCCAGTCGTCGGCGCCTGCGGTGTGCGCCTCCAGGACCGCGTGGTCGTAGCCCTCCTCGGTGTCCCACAGGAGGCGGGTGCGCAGCGTGGGCGTGTCGGCGGCGCTCACCGAGGTGAGGTCGACGGTGCGGGTGAGGCGGTTCCAGGCGAAGTCGCTGTGCGTGACCGCCGCCATGAAAGAGCCCTGGTACGGGCCGTAGGGGTTGGCGGTGCCGGGGTAGCGGCCCGCTCCCGCGCTGGCGAACTGCGGGTACTTCTGCGGGGACAGGGCGTCGGAGGTGACGCTGTAGGAACCGGCCGCGTCCAGCGGGTTGCCGGGCGCGGCGCCGAGCGCTCCGGTGGCTCCGGCGAGGTCGCCGGCGCCCTCGAAGGCTGTGGTGCTGGGCAGGGACGTACGGCTGTAGGCGCCCAGGTAGTACTGGCTGAAGTCGTTCGACGGGGTACCGTCGCCGAGGTCGACGCTGCCGCCGGCCCGTTCGCCCGCCTCGATGAGCTTGCCGCCCTCGTTGAGGTAGGCGCGCAACTGGATCTGGGTGGGATTGCCGGGGACGTTCGCGCCCGTGTAGTGGACGACCGTGCCGAAGTGCTTGAGCACACCGAGCGCGTCGGGGGCGCCCTGGGTGGCGACGTCCCAGACGACCGCCTTGCTGCCGCCCGCCTTCAGCGCGTCCACGTACGTCTGGGCCTGGGTGGCTTTCACGCCCTCCTCGGCGACGACGAGGGTGTTCGCGCGGGGGCGCTGAGCGACGGTGTACCTGAAGTGTTCACTGGAGACCTTCTTGCCGCTTCGGGTCCTGCCGGTGAACCACACCTCGACCTTGTCGCCCGGATCGCCGCCCCTGACCTTGGCCCGGTACTCGTCGAAGTGGATGTTGTCGTCACCGCCGTACGTCTCGCCGCCCTTCCACGGCCTGAGCGCCGTGTCCCTGGTCCGGCCGCCGTTGACGCGGTAGTTGAGCTCCTTGTCGCGGACCGACTTGCGGGCGACGACGGAGACCTCCTGGTCGGCGCCGCGGGCGTACGAGGTGGTGAAGGGCGCCGGGGTGAAGTCGGCGGCCTTCAGTCCGAGTGAGGACTTCGGCTGGTCGGGGCGGGTGGCGGACTCGGCGACGGAGAGCGCGAACGGGATGTTCTTGGCGAACTCCTGCTGGATCAGCTTCTCGTCGTCGGGGAAGTTGAAGACCGACTGGCAGTCGGCCGCGTTCCAGGCGTCGTTCGGGTCAAGGTTCGACGCGGTCTCGCAGGTCGACATCTCGGGGGTGAACATCGCCATGCCGTTGACGTTGGCCGCGTGGCCGTCCGCCTCGCCGTTGGTGGTGTACAGCTCCGAGGAGACCTGTGGGTGGTAGCCCGGGATCGCCGAGTTCTCGGGCGTGCCGGCGAGGGCCTTGTAGAGGACGTCGTCCGGTGTGTCGGTGGCGACCTGCCAGCCGACGCCGTAGAGAAGGAGTTCGGCGGCGGAGTGGTAGTTGATTCCGTAGTCGAATCCGATACGCCGCTCGAAGGCGTCGAGCGCCCGGGTCTCGGGCTCGGAGTTCGGGGCCGTGCCGCGGTAGGTCTCGCTGGTGGGGTTCGGGGACGAACCCTCGTCGTCGTAGCCCCACTTGTAGGCGAAGTTGCGGTTGAGGTCGACGCCGTCGCCGACACCGATGGCGCCGTCGCCGTTGGCGTCGCGCAGGTTCTTGCGCCACAGCCGGGTGTCGGAGTTCTGGAAGGTGTAGTCGTAGCCGTCGGGGTTGGCCGAGACGACGAACCACAGCTCGGTCGAGTCGACGATCTTCCTGACGCGTCGGTCGGTCCTGTAGTTGTCGAGGTAGTAGTGGAGCAGACGCCTCGTCATCTCCGGCGTGATCCACTCGCGCGCGTGCTGGTTGGACATGTACAGCACGGCGGGCTTGCTGCCGTCCCTGGACTGCTTCGCGCCCTTGGTCAGTTTGAGCGCGAGGATGTCCTGGCCGTTGACGGTCTTTCCGATGGAGACGACCTTGGTGAGGCCCGGGTGCTGCTGCCCGGTCCTGACGATCTCCTCCTTGATGCCGCCGCTTCCGCTGTACGGGCGGTACACACCGGCGGCGGCGGCCTCGACGCGGTTCTCCGCCCTGGCCGAAAGGGTGTGCTCGGTGAGGTCGACACCCTGCTTCTCGAGCTTGTCGGCCTGCTGGTCGGTGAGGTAGACCTCGACGGTCGCGGTGCCCTTCTCGGGCGCCTGTTCGCCGAGTTCGTGGCCGTCCTGCCCGGCCGCCAGCAGCAGGGGTACCTGCTTCTTGGTGACCTCGGCGCGGTAGACCTTGACCTGGTCCGGGTCCGGGTCCGCCGGACGGCCGGGTTGCGCCTGGGCGATGGGTGCGATGCTCGCTCCGCCGATCAGGAGCGCGCCGACAGCGAGGATCGATCTCGCTCTGTGTCTCATGTACCCCCCTAGCAGTGGTCCGCCCCAGCAGCGAACAGATGCCAGGCTCATGACACTTCATGATCGAGTCAAGAGCGCCTCATGGACCGTCAAGCGCCGGCGCCCTTCACCCCAAAGGGGTAAAGAACACCGGCGTTTGACGTAGCGTCCGTCAGCCGACGAGGTTGTCGGCCAGCTCCTCGGAGAGGTTGGCCTCCGTGCCCGGGATGCCCAGATCGGAGGCCCGCTTGTCGGCCATCGCCAGCAGTCGGCGGATACGGCCGGCGACGGCGTCCTTGGTCAGCGGCGGATCGGCGAGCGCGCCCAGCTCCTCCAGGGAGGCCTGCTTGTGCTCCATCCGCAGCCGGCCCGCTGCCGCGAGGTGCTCGGGGACCTCCTCGCCGAGGATCTCCAGGGCGCGCTGGACGCGGGCTCCGGCGGCGACGGCCGCGCGGGCCGAGCGGCGCAGGTTGGCGTCGTCGAAGTTGGCGAGACGGTTCGCCGTGGCGCGCACCTCGCGGCGCATCCGGCGCTCCTCCCAGGCCAGCACCGACTCGTGCGCGCCGAGGCGGGTGAGGAGGGCCCCGATCGCGTCGCCGTCACGGACGACGACCCGGTCGATCCCGCGGACCTCGCGCGCCTTCGCCGCGATCGACAGCCGGCGGGCGGCACCGACCAGGGCGAGCGCCGCCTCGGGGCCCGGGCACGTGACCTCCAGGGAGGAGGAACGGCCGGGCTCGGTGAGCGAGCCGTGCGCCAGGAAGGCTCCGCGCCAGGCGGCTTCGGCGTCGCAGGTGGCCCCCGAGACCACCTGCGGGGGCAGGCCGCGGATCGGACGGCCGCGGCCGTCCACCAGGCCGGTCTGGCGGGCCAGCTGGTCACCGCCCGCGATGACGCGCACCACATAGCGCGAACCCCGGCGCAGCCCGCCGGGCGCCATCACGATCAGCTCGGAGCTGTGGCCGAAGATCTCCAGAATGTCCCGCTTGAGGCGGCGAGCCGCCATCGCGGTGTCCAACTCCGCCTCGATCACGATGCGCCCGCTCACCAGGTGGAGGCCGCCGGCGAACCGCAGAAGGGCGGAGACCTCCGCCTTCCTGCAGCAGGTCCGGGTGACGGGGAGCCGGGAGATCTCGTCCTTCACCGCTGGCGTCATCGCCATGGGCCGATCCTTCCATGCATCCGAAAAATACGGTCGTACGCGGCGGCCAGGAGCTCCGGGTCGTGCCTTGGGCTCCCGTCGGTCCGGGCCACCGGCGCCAGCTCGACCGCGGCGCCGAACCGCTTGGCGGCGTCGGTGAGGAGATCGCGGTCGGGCACGGCGGCCTCGTCGGCCAGCACCACGTCCAGGGCGAGTTTAGGGGCGTGTCGCCCCAAAACCTCCAAATGACGCTGCGGGGAGAAGCCCTCGGTTTCTCCGGGCTGCGGGGCGAGGTTCAGGGAGAGTACCCGGCGCGCCTTCGTCGCGGTGAGCGCGTCCAGGAGTTCCGGCACCAGCAGGTGCGGAATGACCGACGAGAACCAGGAGCCGGGCCCCAGCACCACCCAGTCGGCGTCCAGGACCGCGGCGACGGCCTCAGGGACGGCGGGCGGGTCGTGCGGCACGAGGTGGACCGACTGCACCTCTCCGGGAGTCAGGGCGACGGTCGCCTGGCCGCGGACGGTGTCGACGGCCTCGGGCCGCTCCGGGTCGTGCCCCTTGACCAGCGCCTGGAGCTCCAGCGGTACGGCGGACATGGGCAGCACCCGGCCCTGGGCACCCAGCAGCTTGCCGACCAGGTCGAGGGCCTGGACGTGGTCGCCGAGCTGCTCCCACAGGGCGACGATCAGCAGGTTGCCGACCGCGTGCTCGTGCAGGTCGCCCTGGGACTGGAAGCGGTGCTGGATGACACGGGCCCAGGTCTGTCCCCAGTCGTCGTCGCCGCACAGCGCGGCCAGCGCCTTGCGCAGGTCACCGGGCGGCAGGACGCCCAGCTCGTCGCGCAGGCGCCCGCTGGAGCCGCCGTCGTCGGCCACGGTGACGACGGCGGTGAGGTCGCCGGTGATCCGGCGCAGTGCGGCGAGCGAGGCGGACAGGCCCATGCCGCCGCCGAGGGCGACCACCTTGGGCTGGGTGCCCCGGCGGCGCGGCCTGGCCCCGCGCGCCTCGGCGGGCCGGCCCGCGCGGCCCTCCGGGTTGACCCGGCGCAGCCGGCTCAGCCGCGGTGTACGTCCGGTCACTCGCGCCCCATGTCCCGGTGCACGACCACGGTCTCGACGCCCTGGGAGGCGAGGCGGGCGGCCAGCTTCTCGGAAGTGGCGACCGAGCGGTGCTTGCCTCCGGTGCAGCCGACCGCGATGGTCACGTACCGCTTGCCCTCGCGGCGGTATCCGGCGGCGATGAGCTGGAGCAGCTCGGCGTAGCGGTCGAGGAACTCCTTGGCGCCGGGCTGGTTGAAGACGTACGCCGAGACCTCCTCGTTGAGGCCGGTGAAGGGGCGCAGCTCCGGGACCCAGTGCGGGTTGGGCAGGAAGCGCATGTCGACGACCAGGTCGGCGTCGACGGGGAGGCCGTACTTGAAGCCGAAGGACATCACGGTGGCCCGCAGCTCGGGCTCCTCCTCGCCCGCGAACTGGGCGTCCATCTTCGCGCGCAGCTCGTGCACGTTGAGGCTGGAGGTGTCGATCACCAGGTCGGCGTCGCCGCGCAGCTCGCGCAGCAGCTCGCGCTCGGCGGCGATGCCGTCGACGATGCGGCCGTCGCCCTGGAGGGGGTGCGGGCGGCGCACGGACTCGAAGCGGCGCACCAGGGCGTCGTCGGAGGACTCCAGGAAGACGATGCGCCGGGTGACGCTCTTGGCCTCCAGGTCGGCGAGGGACTCGCGGAGGTTGTCGAAGAAGCGGCGGCCGCGGACGTCGACGACGACCGCGATCCGCGCCACGTTGCCCTGGGAGCGGGCGCCGAGCTCCACCATGGTGGGGATCAGCGCGGGTGGGAGGTTGTCGACGACGAACCAGCCGAGGTCCTCCAGACACTTGGCGGCCGTCGAGCGCCCGGCACCGGACATGCCGGAGATGATCACCAGCTCGGGGATGGCCGCGTCGGGGATCCCGGGCGGTGTGCTGTCCGTACTCACCTGTGCTCCGTGTTCATGGCCCTGCTCATGGCCCTTTTCATGGCCCTCGGTGCCCTCTGGGGCTGCCGTGGGTTCCTGATCTCGCTGTGCTGTGTGCTGTGCGTCGTGCTCGCTCATGTCTCCTGCCCCCGTCGTTCTTCCGGGGCGTCCTCTGTCGAGGACTCCTCCCGGGTACCCGCCGTCGTTCCGGGCGCCCCGTCTTCCACGTCATCCATGATCTCTCCAGTCGCCGTGTTGACGGCGGGTGCGGCCGGGGCGGCCTGGGCGAAGGCCACGGCGATCGTCTCGGCCGTCTTGAGACCTATGCCCGGAACCTCGCAGATCTGGTCGATCGTCGCGGACCGCAGCCTCTTCACCGAGCCGAAGTGTTTGATCAGGGCCTGCTTGCGGGTCTCACCGAGGCCCGGTACGTCGTCCAGGGGGCTCGCGCGGAACCGCTTGCCGCGCTTGGTGCGCTGGTAGGTGATCGCGAAGCGGTGGGCCTCGTCACGGACGCGTTGCAGCAGGTAGAGGCCCTCGCTGGTGCGGGGCAGCACCACGGGGTCGCCCTCCTCCGGCAGCCACACCTCCTCCAGCCGCTTGGCGAGACCGCACACGGCGATGTCGTCGATGCCGAGCTCGTCCAGGGCCTTCTTGGCGGCGGCGACCTGCGGCTGCCCGCCGTCGACGACAACGAGCTGGGGTGGGTAGGCGAACTTCTTGGGGCGGCCGTCCTCCTCGGTCAGCTCGCTCTCCCCGTCGGTCCACTCCCCCGTCTTCTCCTTCTCGGCGAGGTAGCGCCGGAAGCGGCGGGTGATCACCTCGTGCATGGAGCGGACGTCGTCCTGGCCCTCGCCGTGCCAGAGCTGCGTGTCTCCGGCACGACCCTTGATCTGGAAGCGGCGGTACTCGCTCTTGCGCTGCAGGCCGTCCTCGAACACGACCATGGAGGCGACCACGTCGTCGCCCTGAAGGTGAGAGATGTCGTAGCACTCGATGCGCAGCGGGGCGCTGTCCAGGTCGAGGGCGTCGGCGATCTCCTCCAGGGCACGCGAGCGCGTGGTCAGGTCGGAGGCGCGCTTGGTCTTGTGCAGCACGAGCGCCTGCTGGGCGTTGCGCTGCACGGTCTCCATGAGGGCCTTCTTGTCGCCGCGCTGCGGAATGCGCAGGGAGACGTTGGAGCCGCGCCGCTCGGTCAGCCACTGCTGCACGGGCTCCAGCGGCTCGGGCAGGGCCGGGACGAGGACCTCCTTGGGGACGGCGTCGCCGCTCTCCTCGCCGTAGAGCTGCTGGAGGGCGTGCTCGACGAGGGCGCCGGTGGTGATCTCCTCGACCTTGTCGGTGACCCAGCCGCGCTGGCCGCGGACGCGTCCGCCGCGGACGTGGAAGATCTGGACGGCCGCCTCCAGCTCGTCCTCGGCGACCGCGATCAGGTCGGCGTCGGTCGCGTCCGCGAGCACGACCGCGTTCTTCTCCATGGCCTTCTTCAGGGCCTCGATGTCGTCGCGCAGGCGGGCCGCCCGCTCGTACGCCATCTCGTCGGCCGCCTCCATCATCTGCTTCTCCAGCCGGCGCAGATAGGTGCCGGTGCGGCCGGTCATGAAGTCGCAGAATTCCTCGGCGAGTTCGCCGTGCTCCTCTGCGGAGACACGGCCCACACAGGGCGCGGAGCACTTGCCGATGTAGCCCAGCAGACAGGGGCGGCCGGTGCGGGCGGCGTTCTTGAACACGCCCGCGGAGCAGGTGCGCACCGGAAAGACGCGCAGGAGCAGATCGACGGTGTCCCGGATGGCCCACGCGTGCGCGTACGGCCCGAAGTACCTGACGCCCTTCTTCTTGTGGCCGCGCATCACCTGCACGCGCGGGAACTCCTCGTTCATCGTCACCGCGAGGTAGGGGTAGCTCTTGTCGTCGCGGTACTTGACGTTGAACCGGGGGTCGTACTCCTTGATCCAGGAGTACTCCAGCTGCAGGGCCTCGACCTCCGTGGACACCACGGTCCACTCCACCGACGCGGCCGTGGTGACCATGGAGCGTGTGCGCGGGTGGAGGCCCGCCAGGTCCTGGAAGTAGTTCGCCAGGCGTTGGCGCAGGCTCTTCGCCTTTCCGACGTAGATCACCCGGCGGTGCTCGTCGCGGAACCTGTACACCCCGGGAGAGTCCGGGATCTGTCCCGGACTGGGGCGGTAGCTGGAGGGGTCGGCCATGTCTCACACCCTACTGGCGAGGACCGACACTCCGACGGGCCTGTGGACAACGCCGGTGGCGGCCGAACAGGTGACTGTCCTGCTACGGGAGTGGGGAGAACCCCGCGTCGTCCACCGTCCCGTCGGCCGCCGGGTGTCGGGTCCCGGCCAGGAGTGCGCGCCCGTTGGGCGGCAGGTGTTGTCGGGACTTGGTCAACACGCTTCAATGCGGGGGAACTCGGGGCCCTGAAAGACGGCGTACGGATGTGCGGACGCCCCGGCGCCGACGGGGCGGCCCCGACCACCACGTGAACGGTCTGACCAGCCGTTGTGCTCCTTCACAGAAAGGCCCCTGCATGCCGCACGCCACACAGCACGCGGACATCGCCGCCGCGGAACTGGACACGGCCCTGCGCGGAGGCCCCTTCCACGTCGCACTGCGCGCTGCGATCGCCGCTCGCGGACTGCCGCTGCAGCGCGTGCAGCACCACCTCTCGCGCTACGGCGTGAAAGTGGGGGTGACGAGCCTGAGTTACTGGCAACAGGGCGCCCGTCGCCCGCAGCGCCCCGAGTCGTTGCGGGCCGTGCGGGCACTGGAGGAGATCCTCCAACTGCCGGAGGAGTCACTGATCCGGCTGCTCGCCGACGCCGACGGGGTCACCACCGCCGGACGTCCCGCGGGCCGCTCCTACCGTTCCTTCGTGGCGGCCTCGGGCGTCCTGGAACGGCTTCTGGCCGAGCTGGGGGCCCCGCTCGACGGCGGGCTGCACACCCTCGGCCACCACGAGCGGGTACGCGTCGGCGCGCGCCGTGAGCTGCTGGGGCGCGAGTCACACCACATCGTGCGCGCCCACCGCGACGGCGTCGACCGCTTCGTCGCCGTCCACCACGGCGACCCGGGGTGCACACCGGAACGCATGACGGTGCGCGCCCTGGAGAACTGCCGCACCGGCCGCGTCCGTTGGCACCACGACACCGGCGTGCTCGTGGCCGAGCTGCTCTTCGACCTCCGGCTGCGCGCCGGCGATACGTTCCTCTTCCGCTACGACATCGAGGACGGCACGGCCGGCGTCTCCCACGAGTACGTCCGCGGCTTCGGCCTCGCAGGCGGCCAGTACGCCCTTCAGGTCCGGTTCGACGAGGGCGCGCTGCCGATGCGCTGCCACCGGTTCACCCAGCACTCGGCGGCCGCGCCGCGCAGCGGCCGTCAGGAGCTCGCGCTCAGCGACCGGCACCACTCGGTGCACCTCGTCGAGCCCCGGGTGCGGTCGGGCATGGTGGGGATCGGCTGGGACTGGGAGTGAGCCCGGAGGACTGCGCGTGGGTGTGAATCCGGCGGACGCGCGTGGGCGAGAGCCCGGGGGACGCGCGCGTGGGCGAGAGCCCGAGTACCGCGCGTAAACGCTTGCGCAAGCGTTTACGCGCGCCCCGAAATGGGATACCTTCCCGGCTAGAAGCAGGTCCGGGGAAGGAAGCGCGATGCCCACCATGGCCGACGTCGCACGGTGCGCCGGGGTGTCCGTGGCGACCGTCTCGCACGTGCTGAACGACACCCGCCCGGTACTCCCCCACACCCGCCAGGCCGTACTCGACGCCATCGACGAGCTCGGCTACACGCCCAACACCCTCGCCCGCTCCCTGGTGACTTCCCGCACCCGCTCCATCGGGCTCGCGGTCTCGGCGATCAGCAACCCGTACTTCACGGAGATCCTCCAGGGCGTCGAGGCCGGCGCCGTGGAACACGGCTACAGCCTGCTCATCGCCGACCCGCACGACGACCCGGAGCACGAGCGCAAGGTGGTCCAGCTGCTGCACGAGCGGCGCGTGGACGGCATGATCGTCGCACCCTCCGCCGCCCCGCGCGACCTCCTCGCCTACCTCACCCGCCACGACGTACCGGCCGTGCTCCTGGACCGCGTGATCGACGACCGGGCGGACGGCGCCTCCCACTTCGACCAGGTCTGCGCGGAGAACGCCGAGCCCATGGCCCGGCTGGTCGCCCACCTCGCCGAGCTCGGCCATCGCCGGATCGCGCTGGTCGCGGGCCTGCCGGGGCTCAGCACCACCGGCGAGCGGATCTCCGGATACAGCCACGGCCTCGCGGCCGCCGGACTCCCCCACGACGAACGGCTCCTGGTCCACGGCGACTCCGCGACGGCCGGCGCCGAACGGGCCACCGCGGCTCTGCTCGCCCTCGCCGCCCCGCCCACCGCGCTCGTCACCGGCAACAACGCGATGACCATCGGCGCCCTGCGCGCCCTGCGCGAGCGCGGCATGTCCGTGCCCGACGACATCGCCCTGTGCTGCTTCGACGACTTCGCCTGGGCGGACCTTTTCGCACCCCGGCTCACCGCGATCGCCCAGCCCAGCAGGGACATCGGCGCCCGGGCGGTCCAGGTGCTCCTGGACCGCCTCACCGCACCGGACCGGCCCACCCGGACCGTGCGGCTCCCCTGTGCCTTCGTCCACCGCACGTCGTGCGGCTGCCCCGAGCAGCCCATACGGCCACGCACGCCCCAGTTGCCCGAGAGAGGAACCACCCCGTGATCGTCGTCGCCGGTGAGGCCCTGATCGACCTGGTACCGCAGGGTGCGGGCGCTCTCGCGACCCTGCGCCCGGCGCTCGGCGGCGGCCCCTACAACACCGCTGTGGCCCTCGGCCGCCTCGGCTCCCCCACCACGTTCTGCTCCCGCACGTCCCACGACGCCTTCGGCGAGGCTTTGCTCGACGGGCTTCGGCAGGCGGGCGTGGACGTGTCCGCGGTGCAGCGCGGCCCGGAACCGACCACCCTCGCCGTCGCCACGATCGACGAGACCGGCTCCGCCGCCTACTCGTTCTACGTCGACGGCACCGCCGACCGCCTGTTCACGGCCCCAGAGCAGCTCCCCGCCGGAACCCGAGCGGTGTCCTTCGGCACGTGCTCGCTCGTCCTGGAGCCGGGCGCGAGCGCGTACGAGGAGCTGATGCGCGAGGCGAGCGCACAGGGCCTGTTCACCGCGCTCGACCCCAACATCCGGCCGGGGCTGATCCCCGACGCGGACGCCTACCGGGCCCGGTTCAAGAGCTGGCTGCCGTCCGTGTCGCTGCTCAAGCTGTCCGCGGAGGACGCGCAGTGGCTGGGCGGCGCCCCGCGCGAGTGGCTGGCCTCCGGTCCCGCGGCCGTCGTCGTGACGCGGGGCGGCGACGGGCTGACCGTCTTCACCCGGGACGGCGCCGAGCACTCGGTGCCGGGCGAGAAGGTCGACGTCGTGGACACCATCGGCGCCGGTGACACCGTGAACGCGGCTCTCCTGCACGGCCTGGCCACCCGCGATGCGCTGTCCCCTTCCGCGCTGGCCGCCCTGGACGCCGACGGCTGGGCCCGCCTCCTGCGCTACGCGGCACGCGCCGCGGCGATCACCTGCTCCCGCGCGGGGGCGGAGCCGCCGTACGCGGCAGAAGTGGGCGAGGTCTAGTCGATCCGCAGGGCAGGCAGGGCGGGCAGCGTGTACAACGGGCGGCGCCCCGCGGGGGAGTTCCCGCGGGGCGCCGTACCGTTTTGATGGCTGGGCCTTGCCGTCCTAGAGCCTCAGGCTTTGCGGGCCCGCGCCGTCTTCTTCGCGGGTGCGGCCTTCTTCGTGGCCCCGGCCGCCTTCTTCGTGGCCGTGTTGTTGGCGGCCGTCGTCTTGGCAGTGGCCGTCTTCTTCGCCGTGGACTTGGCGGCGACCGTCTTCGTGGCCGACCTGCTCCGCGGCACCTTGACCGGTTCCGCGTCGCTGATCCGGTCCGCGCCGAGGATCTCGCGCAGGAACTTGCCCGTGTGGCTGGTCGGGACTCCCGCGACCTCCTCGGGGGTGCCCTCGGCGACGACGAGGCCGCCGCCGGCGCCGCCCTCGGGGCCCATGTCGACGACCCAGTCGGCGGTCTTGATCACGTCGAGGTTGTGCTCGATGACGATGACCGTGTTGCCCTTGTCGACCAGGCCGCCCAGGACCGTCAGCAGCTTGCTGATGTCCTCGAAGTGCAGACCGGTGGTCGGCTCGTCCAGGACGTAGACCGTGCGGCCGGTGGAGCGGCGCTGCAGTTCGCTGGCGAGCTTCACACGCTGTGCCTCACCGCCGGACAGGGTGGTCGCGGACTGACCGAGCCGGACGTAGCCGAGGCCGACGTCGTTCAGCGTCTTCAGGTGGCGGGCGATCGCCGGGACGGCCTCGAAGAAGTCCATGGCTTCCTCGATCGGCATGTTCAGGACGTCGGCGATGGACTTGCCCTTGTAGTGGACCTCCAGGGTCTCCCGGTTGTAGCGGGCGCCGTGGCAGACCTCGCACGGGACGTACACGTCCGGGAGGAAGTTCATCTCGATCTTGATCGTGCCGTCGCCCGCGCAGTTCTCGCAGCGGCCGCCCTTGACGTTGAAGGAGAACCGGCCGGGCATGTAGCCGCGGACCTTGGCCTCGGTGGTCTCGGCGAACAACTTGCGGATGTGGTCGAAGACGCCGGTGTACGTCGCCGGGTTCGAGCGCGGGGTGCGGCCGATGGGCGACTGGTCGACGTGCACGACCTTGTCGACGAGGTCGTCGCCGTCCACGCGGGTGTGCCGCCCGGGCACGTTCCTCGCGCCGTTCAGCTCGCGGGCCAGATGCGTATACAGGATGTCGTTGACCAGCGTCGACTTGCCCGAGCCGGACACACCCGTGACCGCGGTGAACACGCCCAGCGGGAAGGACACGTCGATGTCCTGGAGGTTGTTCTCGCGGGCGCCGTGCACCGTGAGCTGCCGGGACGGGTCGCGCGGGCGCCGGATGTCGGGCAGCGGGATGGACTTCCTGCCGGACAGGTACTGCCCGGTCTGCGACTCGGCGTTGGTGAGCAGCTCCTTCAGGGAGCCGCTGTGCACGACCTTGCCGCCGTGCTCACCCGCGCCGGGGCCGATGTCGACGATCCAGTCGGCGACCTTGATGGTGTCCTCGTCGTGCTCGACGACGATGAGCGTGTTGCCCATGTCACGCAGACGGACGAGGGTCTCGATCAGTCGGTGGTTGTCACGCTGGTGCAGGCCGATGGACGGCTCGTCGAGGACGTACAGGACGCCGACGAGTCCGGAGCCGATCTGGGTGGCCAGGCGGATGCGCTGGGCCTCGCCGCCGGAGAGCGTGCCGGCCGCGCGGTTGAGCGAGAGGTAGTCCAGGCCGACGTCGACCAGGAACCGCAGCCGCTCGTTGACCTCCTTCAGCACCCGCTCGGCGATCTTCTTGTCGCGGGCGTTGAGCTTGAGTTCGCCCAGGAAGTCCGCGCAGTCGCTGATGGACATGCTGGAGACCTCGGCGATGGACTTGTCCATGATCGTGACCGCGAGGACGATCGGCTTCAGGCGCGTGCCGTCACAGGTGGGGCAGGGCACCTCGCGCATGTAGCCCTCGAAGCGCTCGCGGCTGGCGTCGCTCTCGGCCTCGCTGTGCCGGCGCTTGACGAAGGGAACGGCGCCTTCGAAGGGCGTGGTGTAGACGCGTTCGCGGCCGTACCGGTTGCGGTAGCGGACCTCGATCTGCGTCTTGTGGCCGTGGAGCAGGGCCTTCCTGGCGCGCTGCGGAAGGCCCGCGAAGGGGATGTCCGTCCGGAATCCCAACGCGTCCGCGAGGGCGCCGATCAGGCGGCCGAAGTAGTCCTTGGTGTGACCGTGCGACCAGGGGTGGATGGCGCCCTCGTCGAGGGACTTGTCCTCGTCGGGGACGATCAACTCGGGGTCGACCTCCATGCGCGTGCCGATGCCGGTGCAGTCGGGGCAGGCGCCGAAGGGCGAGTTGAAGGAGAAGGAGCGGGGCTCCAGCTCCTCGAAGGAGAGGTCGTCGTAGGCGCAGTACAGGTGCTCCGAGTACATGCGCTCGCGCTCGGGGTCGTCCTCGGGGAGGTCGACGAAGTCGAGCACGACCATGCCGCCGGACAGGCCGAGGGCGGTCTCGACGGAGTCGGTGAGGCGGCGCTTGGCGGAGTCCTTCACCGTGAGGCGGTCGATGACCACCTCGATGGTGTGCTTCTCCTGCTTCTTGAGCGTGGGCGGGTGGGCGAGCTGGATGGTCTCGCCGTCGACCCGCGCGCGGCTGTAGCCCTTGGTCTGGAGGTCGGCGAAGAGGTCGACGAACTCTCCCTTGCGCTCGCGCACCAGCGGCGACAGCACCTGGAAGCGGCTCCCCTCCGGCAGCTCCAGGACCCGGTCGACGATGGCCTGCGGCGACTGGCGCGAGATCGGTCGGCCGCACTCGGGACAGTGCGGCTTGCCGATGCGGGCGAACAGCAGGCGGAGGTAGTCGTAGACCTCGGTGATGGTGCCGACCGTGGAGCGCGGGTTGCGCGAGGTCGACTTCTGGTCGATGGAGACCGCCGGGGAGAGACCTTCGATGAAGTCGACGTCCGGCTTGTCCATCTGGCCGAGGAACTGGCGGGCGTACGAGGAGAGCGACTCCACGTAGCGACGCTGCCCCTCGGCGAAGATGGTGTCGAAGGCCAGCGAGGACTTGCCCGACCCCGACAGGCCCGTGAAGACGATGAGCGAGTCGCGCGGCAGGTCGAGCGAGACATTCTTGAGGTTGTGCTCGCGCGCGCCACGGACGATGAGACGGTCGGCCACGCCGGTCCGCACCTTTCTTGAGAGAAGTGACAGGGGCGGGGCCCCCGTGCTTTCTCAGACTAGGGGGAGCCACTGACAACGCCGGTCGGATTCACCGAGTGACAACAATCCCCGACCATCCAGCATGCCCGACGCCGCCACCGACCATATAGCACGCGCATTCGATTTGCGGGCCCGGTCTGCCGCCTTCACCCGAAGGAGTGGCGGGGCTAGGGTCGGCACCATGATTGATCACGCGCATGACCTGGCGTCTGTACGTGACGCGACCGAGCGGCTGCTCACCGCAGTCGCCAAGTTGGACAACGCGTCCGTCGCCGAACCGTCACTCCTTCCGGGCTGGAGCCGCGGCCACGTCCTCGCCCATCTGGCCCGTAACGCGGACGCCCTCGTGAACGTCCTCGGCGGCCGCCCCATGTACGCCTCCGCCGAGGCCCGGGACGCCGACATCGAGCGGGACGCCCCCCGCTCCCTGGAGACCCAGATCGCGGACGTGCGCGAGAGCGGGGCCCGCTTCCAGGAGGCGGGGGCCGCGCCCGCGGACTGGTCGCGCACGGTGACCCTGCGCAACGGCGTCACCGACTCCGCCTCCGCTGTGCCCTTTCGCCGCTGGGCCGAGGTCGAGCTGCACCATGTGGACCTCGGTATCGGCTACGAGCTGGAGGATCTGCCGGCGGAGTTCACGGAGCGGCAGATCGACTTCCTCGCCCACCGGTTCACCGGGCACCCCGACGTGCCGCCCACCCGCCTCACGGACGGCACACGCGCGTGGAGCACGGGCCGGGAGGCGGGCACGCCCGAGGTCACCGTCACGGGGACGTCGGCCGAGCTGCTCGGCTGGCTCGCCGGCCGCCGCGGCGGGTCCGGACTGACCGTCGGCGGCGGACCGCTTCCGGCCCTCCCCCCGCTATAGGCTGACGGCCATGACGTACAGCGGAGAGGTGACGGTCGGCGGCCCCGCCGACGTGCATGAGCTGAAGGACCTGATGATCAGCAAGATCGCGGTGGGTCCGATGAACAACAACGCCTACCTGCTGCGCTGCCGGGCCACGGACGAGCAACTGCTGATCGACGCGGCCGCCGAGGCCGGGACCCTGATCGGCATGATCGGCGGTGACGGCATCGCGTCCGTCGTGACGACCCACCAGCACGGCGACCACTGGCAGGCGCTCGCCGAGGTCGTGGCGGCCACGGGCGCCCGGACGTACGCCGGCCGGGAGGACGCCGACGGCATCCCCGTACCGACCGACGCCCTCGTGGACGACGGCGACGTCATCCGGGTGGGGCGCGTGGAACTCACCGCACGCCATCTCGTCGGCCACACGCCGGGCTCGATCGCCCTCGTCTACGACGACCCGCACGGGCACCCCCATGTGTTCACGGGGGACTGCCTCTTCCCGGGGGGTGTGGGCAACACCCGCAAGGATCCGAAGGCGTTCGCCAGCCTGATCCACGACGTCGAGACGAAGATCTTCGACGTGCTCCCGGACGAGACCTGGGTCTACCCGGGACACGGCAACGACACCACGCTGGGCGCGGAACGGCCGCACCTGCCGGAGTGGCACGCGCGCGGGTGGTGAGAGTTCCCCATGCAGGGGGCGCGCGTCATTGGAAACGCGCCCCGTGTGAATCGCGCACACACACCCGTGCCCTGTGCGCGCTCCCGGCGTAGATGGTTGCGCGGTCAACTGGTCTTAGCCCCGCGAAGGATGACGGCTCCTGAGCGGTATGGGTCGCCGGTCTACCGATCCCCGCCCTCGACCGGCGACCCAGGCGAAGGCGGAGGCGTTCACGTGAAGGCAACACACGTTCCCACTATGCGGACTCAGGTGGGTGTGACCTCGACAAACGCGGATTTCACTGCCACTCTCCCGCCATGCACCCTGCCCCGCGCGTACTGCGCCGCGCCCTCGCCGCGGCCACCGTAGCCCTTCTCGCCACCGCCGTCGGCTGCGCTCCGCAGCCGGAGGAGAAGGCGGCCGACACGCCGTCCGCCTCGGACGGGAAGACCTGCGCCCCGGGCAAGTTGGCCACCAAGACCTCCGGCAAGCTGACGATCGCCACCGACGAGCCGGCGTACGAGCCGTGGTTCAAGGACGACAAGCCGGCAGGCGGCGAGGGCTACGAGTCGGCGGTCGCATACGCCGTGGCGAAGCAGCTCGGCTACGACAAGAGCGCCGTCGTGTGGCAGAGCGTCCCCTTCAACAAGGCCTTCGCGCCGGGCGAGAAGACCTTCGACTTCGACATCAACCAGGTGTCCATCAGCGACGAGCGCAAGAAGGCCGTGGACTTCTCCTCCGGCTACTACGACGTGCGCCAGGCCGTCATCGCGCTGAAGGACTCCAAGGCGGCGAAGGCGACGAGCGTCGCGGACCTGAAGGATCTCAAGCTGGGCGCCCAGGTAGGCACCACCAGCCTCGATTACATCGACGACGTGGTGAAGCCGAAGCAGGCGGCGGCCGTGTACGCGAAGAACGACCAGGCCAAGTCGGCGCTGAAGAACGGTCAGGTCGACGCCATCGTCACCGACCTGCCGACCGCGTTCTACATCACCGCCGCCGAGGTGACCGACGCGAAGGTCGTCGGCCAGTTCGAGAACCAGGGCGGTACCCCGGAGCAGTTCGGGCTCGTGCTCGACAAGGGCAGCGCGCTCACCTCCTGTGTCACCAAGGCCGTGGACGCCCTCCGTGAGGACGGCACGCTCGCGGACCTGGAGAAGCGGTGGCTCTCCGACGCCGTCGACGCCCCGGTGCTCAAGTGACGGTCACGAAGGACGAGTCCGGCCGGGAGGGCGCGGACGACAGGGGTGACGTGTCCGGTGGCGAGGGTGCCCGCCCGGAGGCCGGAGACGGGTACGTCCCTTCGCAGCGGCGCCTGGAGCGCGAGCGGTACAAGCGCGTCCGCGCCCGCCGCGCCACGGGTGTCGCCGCGCTCTCCACCCTCGTCACGGGCGTCGTCCTGTACCTGGTCGTCGTCAACGCGCCCGGCTGGCCGCGCACCAAGGAGACGTTCTTCAGCGGGCAGTACGCGCGCGAGGCGTTCCCGAAGGTCCTCGAAGGGCTGTGGCTGAACGTCCGGCTGCTGCTGATCTGCGGCGCCGCGGTGCTGGTCCTCGGCATGCTGATCGCGATCGCCCGTACGCTGCGCGGCCCGGTGTTCTTCCCGCTGCGCGTGCTGGCCGCCGCGTACACCGACTTCTTCCGTGGCCTTCCGCTGATCATCAACCTGATGATCGTGGTCCTGGGCGTCCCGGCGCTGCGGCTCCAGGGCGTCACCGTCGACCCGGTGCTGCTGGGCGGAACGGCGCTGACACTGACGTACTCGGCATACGTCGCCGAGGTGTTCCGCGCCGGCATCGAGTCCGTCCACCCCTCGCAGCGCGCCGCGGCCCGCTCGCTCGGCCTCACCAACCGGCAGGCACTGCGGTACGTCGTCCTGCCCCAGGCGGTGCGTCGTCAGGTACCGCCGCTGCTCAACGACCTGGTGTCGCTCCAGAAGGACACCGGGCTCGTGTCGATCGGCGGCGCGATCGACGCCGTGCGCGCCGCGGACATCATCGTGGGCCGCAGCCTCAACTACACGCCGTACATCGTCGCGGGCCTGGTCTTCGTCGCGTTGACCATCCCGATGACCCGCTTCACCGACTGGGTGACGGCCAGAATGGACCGTCAGCGGGCCCAGGGAGGATCCCTATGAGCGACGCGCCCGTGCTGCGCATGGAGTCCGTCCGTAAGACCTTCGGCGAGTCGGTCGTGCTGCGAGGCGTCGATCTGGAGGTCGCCCCGCACACGGTGACCGCGCTGATCGGCGCCTCCGGCTCCGGCAAGTCGACGCTGCTCCGCTGCGCGAACCTCCTCGAGGACATCGACGACGGCGCGATCTGGCTGGACGGCGAGGAGATCACCGACCCGCGCGTGGACCAGGACGCGGTACGGCGCCGCATCGGTGTGGTCTTCCAGGCGTACAACCTCTTTCCGCACATGACCGTCCTGGAGAACATCACGCTCGCCCCGCGCCGTGTGCACGGCGTGGCGCGCGCGGAGGCCGAGGGGCGTGCGCGGGAGCTGTTGGAGCGGCTCGGGCTCGCCGCGAAGGCGGGCGAGTACCCGGACCGGCTGAGCGGCGGCCAGCAGCAGCGGGTCGCGATCGTGCGCGCCTTGGCCGTACGCCCCCGGCTGCTGCTCCTCGACGAGATCACCGCCGCCCTCGACCCCGAGCTTGTAGGAGAGGTGCTGAACGTCGTCCGGGATCTGAAGGGCGACGGCATGACCATGGTGCTGGCCACGCACGAGATGGGCTTCGCCCGCGAGGTCGCCGACCAGGTTTGTTTTCTGGACGGAGGTGTGGTGCTGGAGCACGGCACCGCCGGGCAGATCTTCGGCGACCCGCAGCGGGAGCGCACACAGCGCTTCCTGCGACGGATCGTGGAGGCGGGCCGCTTGTAAGGACCGCGTGCCTGGTCGACGGGACTTACGCGTCGGCCTGCGCCGCTCCCGCCAGCGCCGCGACCCGCTCCACGCCGAACACGTACCCCTGCACACCGCAACCCGCGATGACGCCGTCGGCGCGCAGGGAGACGTACGAGTGGTGCCGGAACGACTCGCGCTTGTGGATGTTGGAGATGTGCACCTCAAGGACCGGCAGACCGTCACAGGTGTTGAGCGCGTCCAGAATCGCGACCGACGTATGCGAGTAGGCACCGGGGTTGATCACGATCCCGCAATGGTTCAGCCGTGCCTCGTGGATCCAGTCCACCAACTCGCCCTCGTGGTTGGACTGCCGGAAGTCGACCGTGCCGCCGTGCGCGGCCGCCGCCTTGGCGCACATCGCCTCCACGTCCGCGAGGGTGTCCGAGCCGTAGATCTCCGGCTGGCGCTGACCGAGGAGGTTCAGGTTGGGGCCGTTGAGGATCATGATCGGGGCGTTGGCCAGGGTGCGGGGCACGGTTCCTCCGGTCCGGTGAGGGCGGGCTGCTCAGACCCGGTTTATCACGATGCGACGCGCACGGTACGGACCTTACTCTCCTGGCATGACCATGATCTCGTATCCACCCAAGCCCTCCCCCGGCGACCGCGTAGCCGTCATCTCGCCCGGCGCAGGCCTGCCCGGCCTCTTCCCGCGCCCCTTCGAACTGGGCCTGGAGCGGCTGCGCAAGGACTACGAGCTCGAACCGGTCGAATACCCGGCGACCCGCAGGATGGGCTCGACGCCGCAGGAGCGGGCCGACGACATCCACGCCGCGTTCGCCGACCCGGACATCAAGGCGGTCATCGCGTCGATCGGTGGCGACGACCAGATCACCGTGCTGCCGTACCTGGACAGGGAATTGATCCGGGCGAACCCGAAGCCGTTCTTCGGGATGAGCGACAACACGAACCTGCTCGCGTTCCTGCACCACACGGGAATGGTCAGCTACCACGGCGCGACCGTGATGTGCGAGCTGGGCCGCCCCGGTGCCATGCACCCGCAGACCGCCGATTCCCTGCGAGCCGCCCTCTTCACCTCGGGCGCATACGAACTCAGGCCCGCCAAGCGCTGGAACGACATCAACCGCGACTGGGCCGACCCGGCCACCTTCGACGCGGAGCCGGAGACCCGACCCGGCAACGGATGGACCTGGGAGAACGCCGACCGGGTTGTGGAGGGCCGCAGCTGGGGCGGCTGCCTGGAAATCCTCGGCTGGCTGCTCATGGCCGACCGAGAGATCGCGCGTGACCTCTCCGAGTACGACGGAGGGGTGCTGCTTCTGGAGACCTCCGAGGACATGCCGAGCGCGACGGAGGTCTTCTACACCATGCGGAACATGGGCGAGCGCGGGCTGCTCCAGCGCTTCTCCGCGCTGCTGATGGGCCGGGCGAAGACCTGGTCCTTCGAGCGTCCCAACACCCCGGAGGCGGCCGATCGTTACGCTGCCGAACAGCGCGAGGCCGTCCTGCGCGCCATGCGCGCCTACGCTCCCGACACCACGATCGTCTTCGACGTGGACTACGGGCACACCGATCCGCAGCTCGTGATCCCCTACGGGGGCATCGTGCGCGTCGACGGGCCCGCCCGGCGCATCACCGTCACCTACTGACGAGGGCACCTAACTGACGAGCGCCGAGCGCCTCCGCACGCCCCCGTAACCCTTGATCACCGTGGGTGGTTGACGCGGCATGCACGACGTACGCACCGTAAGGACACCTTCCATGCTGCGGCTCGCGGCCGCCTCCCTCGCCGGGACCGCCATCGAGTTCTACGACTTCTTCGTCTACGGAACCGCGGCTGCCCTGATCCTGGGGCCGTTGTTCTTCCCGACCTTCTCGCCGGTCGCGGGGACACTGGCTGCCTTCGGGACGTTCGGCGTCGGCTTTGTGGCACGGCCGTTGGGGTCGGTGCTGTTCGGGCACATCGGCGACCGGCACGGGCGTCGACCGGTCCTCGTCGGTTCCCTGCTGCTGACCGGCGGCTCTACGGTCGCGGTCGGTTGCGTACCGGCGTACGACACGATCGGGTTGGCCGCCCCTGTGCTGCTCCTCGTCCTGCGGTTCCTGCAAGGGCTGGGCCTCGGCGGGGAGTGGGGCGGGGCGGTGCTGCTGACCGCTGAGCACGCTCCTCCCGAGCGGCGTGGGCTGTGGTCCAGCTTCCCGCAGGTAGGCCCGGCGGTTGGCTTCGTGCTCGCCAACGGAGTGGTGCTGGCCCTGGCAACCACGCTGTCCGACGCGCAGTTCGCGCAGTGGGGGTGGCGTGTGCCGTTCTGGGCGGCGGGGGTGCTGGCCGTGCTGGGCCTGTGGCTGCGTTCGTCGCTGGTCGAGAGCCCGCGCTTCCTGGAGATCGAGGACCCCGCGCGCGTGCCACTCGCCGAGGTGGTGCGGGACCACTGGCGACTGGTCCTGCTGACCGCGGGGGCACTCACGGTCGGGTACGCGCTCTTCTACGCCGTGACGACATGGTCCCTCGCCTACGGCACCGAACGGCTCGGGGTGAGCCGTACGGTCATGCTGGCCTGCATCATGGCTGCGGTGGTGGTGAAAGGGGCGCTCACTCCCCTGGTGGCGATGCTCGGCGACCGCGTCGGACGTCGGCCGCTGTGCCTGACGGGGTGTGCCTGCGCGGCTGTGTGGATGCTGCCGATGGTCGCGCTCTTGTCGACGGCTGAGCCGTTGCTGATGTTCCTCGGTTTCCTGGGCGCGATGGTCTCGTTCGTCATCATGTTCGCGGTGATCGCCGCGTATCTCCCGGAGTTGTACGAGGCCCGGGTGCGGTGCACGGGTGCCGCGGTGGGCTACAACCTCGGAGGGGTCCTCGGGGGCGCGCTCACCCCGATCGTGGCCACGGCGTTGGCGGAACAGGGCGGGCGGGTGCCGTGGGGCGTGGGCGCGTATTTGACGGCCGTCGCCCTGTTCAGCCTGGGGTGCTTCGCGCTGCTGCCGGAGACACGGCCGGTACCGGTGGTGACAGAGGCGGCGGCTACGGGTTGACGCCCGGAGCGCTCCGGGCGCACCGGGAACAGCGGGCCCGGCAGTCGCGAACTGCCGGGCCCGCTCCTCCTCTTACCGCGGGTGCCTATCTCAGACGTCGATGCTGTCCTTTGAAGCGCCTTCGCTTCCCGACTGCGCCGCCTCGACCTCCGCCTGCTTCTTCGAGGCCCTGAGGCTGGTGATCGTGGTGACGATGAGGACCGCGCAGATCACTCCGAGCGAGACGGGGATGCTGATCTCCGGGACATGGACCCCGGACTCGTGCAGTGCGTGCAGCACCAGCTTGACGCCGATGAAGCCCAAGATGATCGACAGGCCGTACGACAGGTGGACCAGCTT
Source organism: Streptomyces sp. NPDC043427 (assembly GCF_056436655.1). Classification (NCBI taxonomy): domain Bacteria; kingdom Bacillati; phylum Actinomycetota; class Actinomycetes; order Kitasatosporales; family Streptomycetaceae; genus Streptomyces; species Streptomyces sp. NPDC043427. Next base: position 72,158 of record NZ_JBWKCC010000001.1, read on the forward strand.
CCTCAGCAGGCCACCGATGAGGAAGTACAGCTGCCTGAGGCCCATCAGCGCGAAGGCGTTGGCGGTGAACACGATGTACGGGTCCTGGGTGAGGCCGAAGATCGCGGGGATCGAGTCGAGCGCGAACAGGACGTCAGTAGTGCCGATCGCGAGCATCACGACCAGCATCGGGGTCATGACCCGCTTGCCGTTCTGCTGGATCCACAGCTTGGTGCCGTGGTAACGGTCGGCGACACCGAACCTGCGCTCGGCGGCCTTGAGCAGCTTGTTCTCCTCCCAGTCCTCGTCCTCCTCGTCGGCCCGGGCCTCCTGGATGAGCTTCCAGGCGGTCCAGATCAGGAAGGCGCCGAAGAGGTAGAACACCCACGAGAAGCTGGCGAGGATCGCGGCGCCCGCGGCGATGAAGATCGCCCGCAGGACCAGGGCTATGAGGACACCGATGAGCAGGACCCGCTGCTGGTACTGCGACGGGACGGCGAACTTCGCCATGATCAGGACGAAGACGAAGAGGTTGTCGACGCTCAGCGACTTCTCGGTGATGAAGCCGGCGAAGAACTCGCCGGCGGGCTGGCCGCCGCCGAAGACGAGCAGTCCGAGTCCGAAGAGTCCGGCGAGAACGATCCAGACGACCGTCCAGATACCGGCTTCCTTGATCGAGACGTCGTGCGGCTTGCGGCCGATGAAGAAGTCGACCGCGATCAGGGCGGCAAGGCCCACGATGGTAAGGACCCACAGGGTCACGGAAACATCCACTGCGCCTCCGGCAGTACGTAACGGCAGGTAATCAGCGTCGTCGCGCTGCCGGAGGTCTCTTCCACCCCGGACTCCCGAGCGCTGGACGCGCCGGGAGTCCACGGGCCGACGCCCCGGGATCTGGCCTGATCCGTATTGACGGGTACGCCGCAGCAGATAGGGAGTACTCCCCTCCGTACGGAAAACAGTACCCCAATCACCAAGGAAAGGTAAAGGGATAAGTAAAAGAAGTCCCAAACTCGCTGGTCAGACCGCTTTACGAGTGCTTGGGGAAGGTGTGGGCAGCCGTCACTGGTTCCATGAGCGCCGGGCTGCGGCGACCTGGTTGAGCACGTGCTGGAGGACCTGGCTGCCCGGCGGCACGAGCGAGGGTTCGTACGTCCAGGTGTGGCCCACCCACGGGTCGGCGAGGTGGTCGTCGGCGACCGGGGTCAGCCGCAGCAGCGAGCGCCACAGCGGGTCCAGCAACGGACCGTAAGCGGCGGCGTCCTCGCGGTCGGCGACCATCATCAGGTGGACACCGACGGCCGGGCCCTCGTCCGCGAGGTAGCGCAGTTGGGTCACGGCACGGTCGTCGAATCCGTGCGGGAAGTCGTTGACGACCAGCAGCTGCTGCGAGGTGTCGAACCCGGGCGGGAGCGAGTCGGCGGCACCGCCGCGCACCGCCATCTGGACCAGGTCGACGCGCTGGGTGAGCCGGGCGAGGACGTCCGCCACCCCCGCGGCCCCGACGGCGGGCGGGCCCGCGAGAACGCCGGACTGCACCAGCGGCACCAGTGTCTGCGCCCCCGAACCGGCCGGGTCGGCGACATGCACCGTGAACTCGCCGGCGGGGTGGGCCGCGAGCAGCCGGGCGATCTGGGCCACGGCCGTCTCCATGGCCAGGCGGCGCAGGTCGTGGGAGTCGGCGATCGAACCGTCGGACGATCCGGTCCGTCCGCTGTCTATCCACAGACCGCGTTCCAACGGCAGCCGGACCAGCATCGGGATGCGCAGCCGTTCGGCCTCGGGCAGATGGAGTTCGCCGAGGCGCAGGGCCATGGGCATCTCCATCGGGACGCGGTAGCCGTGCCAGACGGGGTTGTCCCAGCCGGCGTACGCGGGCGGCAGCGCGGGTTCGACGACCTCGGCCTCCGCGGTGAGCTGGGCGATGTCCCGGTCCAGGACCTGCTGGGCCTGGTCGACGAGCTGGGCGTGCTTGGCGCGGGCCGCCTCGCGGGCGGCGTCGCCCTGCCCGCCGATCCGGCTGCGCGGGTCGGACAGGACCTGGTCGAGCTCCTTCTCCATGCGGGAGTCGGCGAAATCGACGGCGCTGCGGTAGGCGGCCGTGGTGCGGGCCAGGTCCTCGAACATGCCCCACACCTGGTTGTAGAGCCGCTCTTCCATGGTCCAGCCGGTCGCATCACCGGCGACGGGCCGCGCGGGCTGACCGGGCGGGGCCGGGTGCGCGGTGGGCGGAGGCGGCGGAGGCGTGTTCTGACGGCGCGGGTGGCTGTAGTTGACCGGGCCGCCGGCGGTGGGCGTGGGCGACTGGCCGCTCGTGGCAGGGTCCGTGGGGGACGCGCCTGTCGGGTAACCCGCTGGGGTCCCCGCGGTGTTCTGGCCCGGGGCACCGTAGGGCGAGCCGCCCTGATCGGGGGCCGTGTAAGGCGAGCCGCCCTGTTCCGGGGCCATGTAGGGCGAGCCCCCTTGGTCCTGGGTCGCGTAGGGCGAGCCGTTCTGGTCGGGGCCGAGTGCCGGTGCGGCCGCCTGCCGGGAGCGGTCGCCGTCGGCGGTACGTGGTGGGGGTGCCGCGACCGAGCGGGCCGCGCCCCGGGCGACCGCCTCGTTGATGCTGCTCGCGAGCTGCTGGGCCTGCGGTACGCCCTGGTCGGCGAAGAGCTCGGCGAGACCACCGGCGTACCCCTGGCCGACGGCGCGCACCTTCCACGCGCCCTGCCGACGGTAGAGCTCCAGCGCGACGACCGCCGACTCGGCGTCGAGACCGGTGATGGTGTAGCTGGCGACCTCGGTGCCGTCCGGTGCGGCGACCGCGAGGAAGGGGGCGGCCACCGCTGCGAAGGTGGCCGGTCCGCCGACGCCGCTGGGCAGGGCAAGCAGCACGGTGACACGGTGGACGGCCTCCGGCACGGCGTCCAGGTCCACCGCGAGCCGGTGGTCGGCTGCCGCCTGCCGGGAGACCTCGAGCCCGGGCAGGGTGGGCGCGCCGGGGTGCGCCACCCACTCGACGCCGTGGACCTTGCCCTGCTCGTCGCCGAGCGTGGCGCCGGCCACGATCGGCTTGCCGGCCGAGACCCGTATCTCGAGGCGGGCCTGGGAGAGCGGGTGGTTCTGCCCCCGCACCAGCTCGGCCGTCATCGCCTTTCGTCCCCCTGTGTCGTTGTGAAGTCGTGTGCTGCTCGCCGGGCGCCCTACAGGTGCGGCAGGATCGCCGGCATCAGGTCCTGGAAGGTGCGGCCGTTGGCCGGGGTGCCGAGGGCCGTCATCGTCCAGCCCGGGCCCGTCCGGTGCACCTTCGCCATGATCTGGGCCGTGTAGGCGCCGCCGCCCGCGAGCGTGTACCGGGCGAGCTCCTGGCCGTTGGTCTCGTCGACCAGGCGGCAGAACGCGTTCTGCACCTCCTGGAAGGTCTGGCCCGTGAAGGAGTTCACGGTGAAGACGATCTGGTCGATGTGGACCGGGATGCGCTGCAGGTCGACGAGGATCGCCTCGTCGTCGCCGCCCTGGCCGACACCGCCGACGAGGTTGTCGCCCGTGTGGCGCACGGAGCCGTCGTCGCTCACGAGGTGGCGGAAGAACACGACGTCGACCGGCTGCTTGTCCGCGAACAGGACGGCCGAGGCGTCGAGGTCGATCTCCCGTGTACGCGAGCCGAACAGGCCGCGCCGCGGAGCCGCCTGCCAGCCGAGACCCATGCGCACCGCGGTCAGGCTGCCCCCGTCGTTCTTCTGCAGACTGATGGCCTGACCCTTGGTCATGTTGACGGTCACGCGCTGATTCCCCTCTCGAACTGTCCCCTGTTGCCGCGAAGAGCCGCGGTTGACCAGAACACTACGCAGGGGCACTGACAGTGCCGTACTCAGGCCCGCACTTTGTGTCGGGTTTGCAACACAGCGCGCTACGCCTGGGTCCGGCGGGACGGAAGGTCAGGCCAGGCCCGCCTCCTTCATCTGGCGCAGCTCCTTCTTCATCTCGGAGACCTCGTCGCGCAACCGGGCCGCGATTTCGAACTGGAGGTCGGCCGCTGCGGCGCGCATCCGCTCCGTCAGCTCCTCGATCTGCTCGGCGAGTTCGGCCGCGGGGCGGTCGGTCGGCACGGTCGCCTTGGCCTTGCCCTTGGCGGCCTTCGCTTTCGCGCCCTTGGCTGCCTTGTCGCCGAGGGAGGGCACGGGGGCCTTGGTGCCGCGGCCGTCCTTCTTCGCGCGGTACCCCGTGCCGAGGAGCTGTTCGGTGTCGACGTCCTCGCGGGCGATCTGCGCGACGATGTCGTTGATCTTCTTGCGGAGCGGCTGCGGGTCGATGCCCTTCGCCTTGTTGTAGGCGATCTGCTTCTCGCGGCGGCGGTTGGTCTCATCGATCGCCCGCTCCATGCCGGGGGTGATCTTGTCGGCGTACATGTGGACCTGACCGGAGACGTTGCGCGCCGCGCGGCCGATGGTCTGGATCAGCGAGGTGCCGGAGCGCAGGAAGCCCTCCTTGTCGGCGTCGAGAATCGCCACGAGGGACACCTCGGGCAGGTCGAGGCCCTCCCGCAGGAGGTTGATGCCGACCAGGACGTCGAATTCGCCGGCGCGCAGTTCGCGCAGCAGCTCGACGCGGCGCAGCGTGTCGACGTCGCTGTGCAGGTAGCGCACCTGGATGCCGAGCTCCAGGAAGTAGTCCGTGAGGTCCTCGGCCATCTTCTTGGTGAGCGTGGTGACCAGGACGCGTTCGTCCTTCTCGACGCGGGTGCGGATCTCGTGCACCAGGTCGTCGATCTGGCCCTCGGTGGGCTTGACGACGACCTCCGGGTCGATGAGGCCGGTGGGGCGGATGATCTGCTCGACGACGCCGTCCCCGCGCGACAGCTCGTACTTTCCGGGCGTCGCAGACAGATACACGGTCTGCCCGATGCGCTCCTGGAACTCCTCCCACTTCAGCGGACGGTTGTCGAGGGCGGAGGGCAGACGGAAGCCGTGATCGACGAGAGTGCGCTTGCGGGAGGCGTCACCTTCATACATGGCACCGATCTGCGGAACCGTGACGTGGGACTCGTCGATGACGAGAAGGAAGTCGTCCGGGAAGTAGTCGAGCAGGGTGTTCGGCGGGGAGCCGGGCGAGCGGCCGTCGAAGTGCATCGAGTAGTTCTCGACGCCGGAGCAGGATCCGATCTGGCGGAGCATCTCGATGTCGTACGTCGTGCGCATCCGCAGGCGCTGGGCTTCCAGGAGTTTGCCCTGCTTCTCCAGTTCGGCAAGGCGCTCGCCGAGTTCCTTCTCGATGTCGTTGACGGCCCGCTCCAGGCGCTCGGGGCCGGCGACATAGTGGGAGGCCGGGAAGACGTACAGGTGCTCGTCGTCGCTGATGATCTCGCCGGTGAGCGGGTGGAGCGTCGACAGGGCCTCGATCTCGTCGCCGAACATCTCGATGCGGACGGCGAGCTCCTCGTAGACCGGGAAGATCTCGATGGTGTCGCCCCGGACGCGAAAGGTGCCGCGGGCGAACGCCATGTCGTTGCGCGTGTACTGGATGTCGACGAATCGGCGCAGCAGGTCGTCCCGGTCGATCTCGTCGCCGACCCGCAGGGGGACCATGCGGTCCACGTACTCCTGTGGAGTACCGAGGCCGTAGATGCAGGAGACGGAGGCGACCACGACGACGTCACGGCGAGTGAGCAGGGAGTTCGTCGCGGAGTGACGCAGGCGTTCGACCTCCTCGTTGATCGAGGAGTCCTTCTCGATGTAGGTGTCCGACTGCGGGACGTACGCTTCGGGCTGGTAGTAGTCGTAGTACGAGACGAAGTACTCGACGGCGTTGTTCGGCAGCAGCTCGCGGAACTCGTTCGCCAGCTGGGCGGCCAGTGTCTTGTTCGGCGCCATCACGAGGGTGGGGCGCTGAAGCTTCTCGATCATCCACGCGGTGGTGGCGGACTTGCCGGTGCCGGTCGCGCCGAGGAGGACGACGTCCTTCTCACCGGCCTCGATGCGCCGGGCCAGGTCGGCGATGGCCGTCGGCTGGTCGCCGCTGGGCTGGTAGGGGCTGACGACCTCGAAGGGCGCCACCGTGCGTTCGATGTGGGAAACGGGCCGCATGGATCCACCGTACGACCCGCCACTGACAACCGGGGCCGGTCAGCGGTTCTGCGGGGTGCGGGATTCCCGGTGGCTGACCTTCTTGCGGGGACGCAGGGGGACGCGTCGGGCGGTGTGGTGGAAGGGTGTGTGCGCCGGTACGCCCGGCTTGTGCTCGACGGGGGTCCAGTTCGGCTTGCCCATGACCATCAGCGGGTCGCGCAACACCACGACGCCGGCGAGACAGAGGAAGGCGAGCGGGCCGACCAGCATCGGCGCGAGTAGACCGGCGGGCGAGTCTGCCGCGCCCGGTCCGCCCGTGGCATGGACGTGGACACTCATGGCGGCCATGCCCGTGTAGTGCATGCCGCTGACGGCCAGCCCCATGACGAGGCTCGCCCCCACGCTCCACAGAAACCCTCTGACCTGTGCGGCCGCCCACAGGGCGGCGGTGGCCGCCACCATCGCGATGACGACGGAGGCGGCGACGGTGAGGGTGTTGTACTCCAGCGTTCCGTTGAGGCGCATGCCGGCCATGCCGAGATAGTGCATCGAGGCGATGCCCAGACCCGTGATGGTGCCCCCGGTGAACAGGGCCGTTCCCGACGCGCCCCTGTAGCCGACGATGAAGATCCCCACGCCCACCATCACGATGGCGACGCCGAGGCTGGCGTAGGTCATCGGCTTGTCGTAGTGGATCGGCGCCCCTTCGACGGTGAAGCCCATCATCGCGACGAAGTGCATGGTCCAGATGCCCGAGCCGATCGCGGCCGAGGCGAGGGCCAGCCACGCGGGGCGCCAGGAGTGGGTGACCAGTAGGGCCCGTGTGGTGCAGCGCAGGCCGAGCGCACCGCCGAGGCAGGCCATGAGATAGGCCACCAGCGGTGTGACGAGGCCATAGCTGAATCCGTCGACCGTGCCCTGCATACGCGGTTGCCCTTCCGCCCTGTTGTGTTCCGGATCCCTGGAATGCGCCCCCTGCCAGGACCGCACGAGCGGCCAGGGTTGACGAGAGAGAGTATGACCCCCACCGGAATGGTCGAACGATTCTCCGGCAAAGAAACACCTCCTTGCCCCACATGTGCGGCATCAGTGTGCGGGCTTGGGAATCTCCGTTCCTTCTGTGGCCATCCTGCACCCGTCCGCCGTTGACCCTGTGCTGTCACAGTTGAGCTGTCCGTGATCACCCGAACGCGAGGAGTACCCATGCACGCGCGCGCAGTTGCGGCCACGACCACCGCGCTCCTGGGCACCGCCGCCCTCCTGCTCCCCGCCCCCCACGCCCGGGCGGGCATCGCCACACGGCCGTCCGTCATCGCACACCGGGGCGCTTCCGCACTCGCCCCCGAGAACACGCTGGCCGCCGTCGACAAGGCGGCCGAGCTGGGCATCGCGTGGGTGGAGAACGACGTCCAGCGCACCAGGGACGGCGAACTCGTGGTGATCCACGACGACACCCTCCGGCGCACCACGAATGTGGAGGAGATGTTCCCGAACCGTGCCCCCTGGAAGGTGAAGGACTTCACGACCGCCGAAATCGCGCACCTCGACGCGGGCGGCTGGTTCGACCCCGCCTACGCGGGTGCGCGCGTGCCGACGCTCGAGCAGTACGTGGACCGCGTCGAGCGGCACCACCAGAGGCTGCTCCTGGAGATCAAGAACCCCGAGCTGTATCCGGGCATCGAGCAACAGACCCTCAAGCTGCTCAGCAACGAGGGCTGGCTCGACCGGTGGCACCTCGTCGGCCGGCTGATCGTCCAGAGCTTCAGCGCGGACAGTGTGCGCACCGTCCACGAGCTGAAGCCGGGCGTCAAGACCGGCTTCCTCGGCACGCCGTCGCTGGCGGACCTGTCGGAGTACGCCGCATTCGCCGACCAGGTCAATCCCTCGTACAGCTCCATCTCCCGGGGGTACGTCTCCGCCGTCCACGCGTTCACAGGACCGCACGGCAGGCCGGTGGAGGTCTTCACCTGGACCGTCAACGACGCGGACACCGCCCGGACCGTCGCCGGATACGGCGTCGACGGCATCATCACCAACAAGCCCGACGTGGTGCGGGAGGCGCTGCCCTCCGGGCTCTGACCCGCTCCGGCCCCGAGGCGGTGACACCTCGGGGCCTCGGCGCCCGGGCACCCCTGTCCGGACGTCCGGGCGTTGTCAGTGGCGGGTCGTACGGTGGGCGCATGGACAGCCATGGGCAGTACGAGCAGCAGGTCGTGTGGGCCGTCGTCGGCACCGACATCGGCCCGCTGTTGCTGGCCGCGACCCGCGAGGGCCTGGTCAACGTCGTCTTCCACGCCACGGGCGCCATGCGCGACAAGGCGCTGGACCGGCTCGCGTCCCGGCTGGGCACCGAGCCCGTCGAGGCGCCCGACTCCCCGTTGCTGGTCGAGGCGATACGTCAGGTCGAGGCGTACTTCGCGGGGCGGCGGCGTGACTTCGAGCTGCAGCTGGACTGGTCGCTGATCTCCGGGTTCAACCGGGAGGTGCTGCGTGAGCTGGCCTCCGGCGTCCCGTGCGGGGCGGTCGTCGGCTACGGGGAGCTGGCTGCCCGGGTGGGCCAGCCGGGCGCCGCCCAGGCCGTGGGCGTGGCCATGGGCTCCAACCCGCTGCCGGTCGTCGTGCCCTGCCATCGGGTCGTGGAGAGCGACGGCGGCATCGGCGGTTTCGGGGGCGGTCTGGAGACCAAGCGGAAGCTGCTCGCCCTCGAGGGGGTCCTGCCCGAACCGCTGTTCTGAGGAAGCTGCGCTCGACGCGCCGGTCATGCATGGCGCACTGGTGTCCTCCCCCACAGGTCGCACGGGTTTGACCGGGCGTGCCGCTCGCCAGAGATGAGGGAGGACCGACGGACAGGAGGCAGGCGCGTGGTGCTGGTGGTGTCGGAAGAGGTGCGGGAGGCGCTCGACGCGCGTCGACCCGTGGTGGCCCTGGAGTCCACGATCATCGCGCACGGGCTGCCGCGCCCGCGCAACCTGCAGGTGGCGGAGGAGCTGGAGGCTGCCGTACGGCAGGAGGGTGCCGTGCCGGCGACCATCGCCGTGTTGGACGGGCGGCCCCATGTCGGCCTGGACAAGGAGCAGTTGGAGCGGGTCGCCAACGAGGACGGCATCCGCAAGCTGGGCCATCGCGACCTGCCGCTCGCGGTGGCCTCCGGGGCGAGCGGGGCGACGACGGTGTCGGCGACCGCGTTGCTGGCGGCGCTGGCGGGCGTCCGGGTGTTCGCGACGGGCGGGCTCGGCGGGGTGCACCGGGAGTGGACGGTGACGCAGGACGAGTCGGCCGACCTGGGCCTCCTCGCGCGAACGCGGATCACGGTGGTGTGCGCGGGCGTGAAGTCGATCCTGGACGTACCGGCGACGCTGCAGCGGCTGGAGACGCTGGGCGTCGCGGTGGCCGGCTACGGCACGGACCGCTTCCCCGGCTTCTACCTGTCCGACTCCGGACACCCCGTGGAGTGGACGCTGGACACGCCGCAGGAGGTGGCGGAGGTGATGCGGGCGCAGGACGCGTTGAACGTCCCGGAGTCGGCGCTGATCGTCGCCAACCCGGTTCCCGAGGAGGAGCAACTGGATCCCGAGCTGCACGCGCGTGTGCTCGCCGACGCGCTGCACGCGTGCGAGGCGGAGGGGGTCACCGGCCAGGCGGTCACACCGTTCCTGCTGGACTACCTGGTGCGGCACACCGACGGTGCCTCGCTGAGCGCCAACCTGGCGGCGGTACGGGGCAACGTACGGCTGGCGGGGCGGATCGCGGCGGCCTGGGCCGGGGGATGACCGTGCCGCGGGGCGGTGCGCTGCTGGTCGTCGGGGACGTGGTCACGGACGTCGTCGCCCGGCACCGGGGACCGCTCGCCCCCGGCACCGACACCGCCGCCGCCGTGCGGACACTGCCGGGTGGCGCGGGCGCGAATGTGGCGTGCTGGGCGGCGCACTGGGGGTGTGCGGACGTACGCCTGCTCGGCCGGGTGGGCGGTGACAGCGCGACGTGGCACGAGCGGGAGCTGGCCGCGTGCGGGGTGCGTCCCCTTCTGGTCGTCGACCCCGAGGCGCCGACCGGGACGGTGGTCTGCCTGGTCGACACGGACGCCTCGGCCGAGCGGACGTTCCTCACGGACAGCGGCGCGTCCCTGCGGCTCGAGCCCCGCGACTGGTCGGAGGTGTTGCTCGACGGGGTCCTCCGACTGCACCTGTCGGGTTACCTGCTGTTCTCTGCCACGGGCCGGTCGGTGGTGGCGGAGGCACTGGCGTCGGCACGCGCGCTTGGGGTGCCGGTGAGTCTGGATCCGGCCTCGGCTGGTTTCCTGGTGGAGCTGGGCGTCGACCGTTTCCTGGCGCTCGTCGACGGTGTGGACGTCCTGCTGCCCAGCCGTGACGAGGCGTGTCTGCTGACGGGGTTGCCGGACGCGGCTGACGCCGCGGCCAAGCTCAGCCGCCACATTCCGCTGGTCGTCGCCAAACTGGGCGCGGACGGTGCGCTGGTGGCCCGCGACGGCGCCGTGCTCGCCCGAGTCCCCGCCCGGCCGGCGACTCCCCGGGACACCACGGGAGCAGGCGACGCCTTCACAGGAGCGTTCCTCGCCGCGCTGCTCGCGGGGGCCGAGCCACAGGACGCGGCGAGGGAGGGGTGTCGAGCGGGGGCACGCGCGGTGGAGCGGGTCGGCGGCAGACCGCCCTCGGCGAGGTAGCACCGTACGTCCTCACCGGCGTGGCGACACACTCACCGCCGGCGCGCCACACTCACTTCCGCCCCCACGCGGAGATCATCGGCGCCGTGGCCAGGTCCATGCTGCCGGACGCCACGTTCGCGAGATGGCGGTTGATGTCCTCGTCGGTGGCGAGGCCGGCGGCGACGAGGTCGTCGCGGATCTGACGGATCGTCGCGGACTCCAGGGCGGCGCAGGCGGGCGAGGCGAGGGGGAAATACGCGTCGGCCGTGACGTCACGGAGCCCGGCCTCGCGCAGCAGACGGGGAAGCCTGCGGCCGTACGCCAGGTCGGCGCCGCGGTCGGCGAGCAGTTGACGGAAGCCCTGTCGCAGCCGGTTGGCCAGCTGCTGCTCGGGGCCGTACTCGTCGGGGCAGGTCAGGGGCTGCATTGCGGGGTCGGCGTCCTCGATCAGGAGCCGTCCGCCCGGGCGCAGGGCCTTGACCATGGAACGCAACGCCCGGTCCCGGTCGGGTACGTGGACCAGGACGAGCCGGGCGTGCACCAGGTCGAAGCCCTCCTCCGGCGGCTCCTGCGCGCCGACGTCGTGGACGCGTACCTCGACCGGTGGCCGGGCGGCGGGGGCCAGCCGGGAGGTGTCGATGTCGGTCGCTACGACCTTGCCGGTCGGCCCGACCTTCTTGGCGAGCCAGGACACCACCGAGGTGCCGCCGGCGCCGACCTCCCAGCAGCGCCAGCCGGAGCCGATACCGAATCCCTCGAGGTGCCGGAACGTCGTGGGGTCGAAGAGGGAGGCGAAGGCGTCGAAGCGCTCCGCCGCCTCGGCCTGCCCGTTGTCGAGGAGGTACCCGTCGGTTCGCGTCATGCCGCGATCATCCCAGTTGCTCGGCTTGTCCGACACAGCCGACGCTCCGGCACGGCTGGGCGGTCGCGCCAACCGGCCGAAATCCCGTCGTCCACAGCCGGGAACAAAGCGGAACATTCTGTTTCCACAGCCTTACCCGGCACCTACGTCGGCCTGGCAAACTGGCCCGTCAAGGCGCAGGAATGCGGTGCGAGGAGACCCACGCAAGGAGATCCAGATGTCCATGGCAGGGAATCTGCGGCGGGTCACCGGCCTCGGCGGGGTCGGCGGCCTCCGCAAGGTGGCACGGCTGGCCCGGCGGCGTCCGCGTGTCGACCTGAGCCACCCGGCCCGGTCCCCGCTGGGCTCCTCGGTCGTGAACTGCGTGGCCTACCGGGACGGAGTCCGGGCCCCGGCGGCCGGCGATCTGGTCGACAGCGTCGAGCGGGTGCGCAAGAGCGGTGACGGTTTCGTGTGGCTTGGCCTCCACGAACCCACGAACGACGAGTTCGCGGGCATCGCCGAGCTCTTCGAGCTGCATCCGCTGGCGGTCGAGGACGCCGTCGAGGCCCATCAGCGTCCGAAGGTGGAGCGGTACGGCGAGACGCTGTTCGCGGTGTTCAAGACGGTCTGCTACGTCGAGCACGAGGAGCTCACCGCGACGAGCGAGGTGGTGAACACCGGCGAGATCATGGTGTTCGTCGGCCGCGACTTCGCGATCACGGTGCGCCACGGCCGGCACGGCTCACTGGGTCCGCTGCGCGAGGAACTGGAGTCGGATCCGGCCCAGCTCGCCAAGGGCCCGGCGGCGGTGCTGCACGCGATCGCGGACCACGTGGTCGACGACTATCTCGATGTCATCGACGCGGTGCAGGCGGACATCGACCAGGTCGAGACGGACGTCTTCGCGGAGAACGGCGCGCGGGCCGACCCGGGCCGCATCTACCAGCTCAAGCGCGAACTGCTGGAGCTGAAGCGGGCGGTGGTGCCGCTCGGCCGTCCGCTGCGGGATCTGGCGGAGCGGCCGACCCGGGTGGTCGAGCCTGAGATACAGGCGTACTTCCGTGACGTCTCCGACCACCTGCTGCGGGCCACGGAGCAGATCGCCTCCTTCGACGAGCTGCTGAACTCGATCCTTCAGGCGCACCTGGCCCAGGTCACGGTCGCGCAGAACGAGGACATGCGGAAGATCACGGCGTGGGCCGCGATCGTCGCCGTGCCGACGATGGTGTGCGGGGTCTACGGCATGAACTTCGACCACATGCCGGAGCTCCGCTGGCGGTACGGCTACGGCATGGTCCTCGGCCTGATATCCGTCGCCTGTCTGGTGCTGTACCGCGGCTTCCGGCGCAACGGCTGGCTCTGACCCGTCCCACCCAGGGCCGGGGTCAGTGCGGGGCGGTCCTGGCGTAGACGCTCTCGGCCCAGGCGCCGATCTGGTCCTCCGTCAGGTGCTGGGCCAGGTCGGACTCGCTGATCATGCCGACCAGCCGTTTGTTCTCGATGACGGGGAGCCGGCGGATCTGGTGCTCCTGCATCTCGTGGAGCACCTCGCTGACGTCGGCGCCCGCGTCGATCCAGCGGGGGGTTCCCTGGGCCAGCTCACCCGCGGTCGTCTTGGCGGGGTCGTGCCCCAGCGCCACGCAGCCGACGACGATGTCGCGGTCGGTGAGGATGCCGCAGAGCCGTTCGTTCTGGTCGCTGATCGGCAGGGCTCCCACGTTCAGATCCCGCATGAGCTGGGCAGCACGGTCCAGGGTTTCGTGGGCGGGGATCCACTGGGCGCCGCGGTGCATGATGTCTCGGGCGGTGGTCATGGGGTACCTCCGGTGCCGGACGGCCGGCGCGGCGCGGACGCACCGCTGGCCCCGTCGCCCTTCATTCTCGCCGCCCCCGTGGTCCGACGCACCCCGAGCCCGGCGGGGTCGGAGGGCATCGCACGGTCACCGCCCTCAGGCCGAGAAACCCACGATCTTCCGCGGCACGACACGAATGATCACACGGGCCTCGTCGTCCTTCTCGGCGGGCGGGTCGATGCCGAGGTACTTGTGCGCGAGCGCGTGCGGGAGCCGCTTGTCCTCGTCCGGGAGGATTTCGGCGGTGCCGCGGATCTCGACGGAGGTGTAGGGGTTGGCGAGGTCGAACACCGAGAGGCTGATGCGGGGGTCGCGGCGGAGGTTGCGCACCTTCTGGCGTCCGTCGACGGAGGAGAAGAGCACGGTGTCGCCCTCGCGTTTGATCCAGACCACCGAGTTCTGCGGGGCGCCGTCGGGACCGAGCGTGGCGACGCTCACGAAGTTCTTGCCGTCGAGGAGGGCACGGACGGAGTCGTCGAAGGAGACGGAAGGTGCTGTGGAGGTCGTCATACCGACACCCTAGTTACATGCACGCGCATATAAAAGTGCTTTCCGGGATTCAGTCCGACGCTCGGGGCAGGCCGCTCCACGCCGGATGGCGCGGGTCGTCGGCGCGCACCAGGACGTCGGCCGTGCCGACGGGGTCGGTCTCCTGTTCGTAGCGCTCGAAGGCGGGGAGGGTCCACTGATCGCTCTCGGGGGTGCGGCGGCGCAGGGCGCCCGGGGAGAGGAGGACGTGAACGGTCAGGTCGAAGGGGAACCAGTGACGCAGCAGGAGAGGGCCGTGCAGGAGCAGGAAACCGCCGGGCGGGAGGGGGACGTAGGGGCTGCGGGTGGCGCGGTCGGAGGCGGGGTCCCAGAAGTCTGGAAGGATCCGCCCGTCGCCGCCGGGCTCGAGGGGGCCGAACACCTCGCGCCAGAGGGCGCCGGTGTCGAACCAGCCGTTGTAGTAGGCCTCCAGGTCCTGGTGGCCGTACTCCAGGCGGAGCGAGGCGGGGCGCAGGAAGCCGTGTGTGTCGACGGTCAGCGAGGGGCGGCCGCGCAGGCGCAGGGCTTCGGAGACCCGTGCGGCGAGGTCTCCGGGGCGGGCCGCCGGAGCGCCGTCGAAGGCGACGCGCGGCCAGGGGCTGCCGTCGTCCGGCTTCACGTCGAACAGCCGCTCGGCGAGGAGGTCGCCGAGCCGGTCCCAGGTGATCGCTTCAAGTCGCACACGGCCCATGATGCGTCAGCCGCCGGCCGGAACGCGTCGGGATCGCTCCCGGCATCGGAGCTTCATGGCTGCACGGCTTCCCGGCTTCCCGGCTTCCCGAGGGGAATGAACCCTCTATGGCAGCCCTCGCTACTCCCCAACCCCGCACCGGACTTCTCGTCATCCAGCCGATCAGGAGGAAACACTGCGCCGAGTGCCGCCGGGGTCCACTGCCGCTGCTTCTGCTCGAGGACGGTGCGCCCCGGTGCCTCGACTGCGCCGATCTCGGACACCTGGTGTTCCTGCCGCGCGGGGACACGGCGCTGACGCGCAGATCGCGAGAGGAGAGCACGCTGTCGGCGGTGGTCGTCCGGTTCAACCGGCGCAAGGGGCGCTACGAGCGGCAGGGCGTCCTCGTCGAGGAGGCGGGGCTGGCGCGGGCCGAGGAACGGTGCCTGGAGGACGCGGAGGCCCGTCGCCGACGGCGGGCGAGGGACGCGCGGCGGCGGGCGGCGCAGGACGCGCGGTTCGCGGAGGCGTTCGCGGCGGAGATACGGCGGCTGCTTCCCGGCTGCCCGGAGGACCGGGCCGGGGCGATCGCCGCGCACGCCTCGGCGCGGGGCAGCGGGCGGGTCGGCCGTAGCGCGGCCGGGCGGGCGCTGTCCGAGGTGGCGGTGGTGTCGGCGGTCGTGGCCTCGGTGCGGCACCTGGACACGCCGTACGACCAGCTCCTGATGAGCGGACTGCCGCGGCACGAAGCGCGGCGGCGGATCGCGGCGGGGGTGGAGGTCGTACTGCGGGGATGGGGGTGGGAGGAGGGAATCGGCGCCGCCGGGTGAGGCCCACCGGAGGCCGTCCGCGGGGGGAAGTACGTGGGTCCTGGACACGCGCGTATGCCCGCGCGGTCCTCGGCCATGGTCACCGCGCCCGTACCGCGATGCACTGGTCGTGCGGGTGGTGGTGAGAGGTGTGAGAGGTGTTGCGGAATGAATCTCGGCTCGACGTGGGAGTTGACGTTGACATGAGCGATGAACCGTATGGCGTGCTGGCACTGCTGGGCGTGCTCGGGACCGGGCTGGTGGCCGGGGTCTTCTGCGCCTTCTCCGCCTTCGTGATGAGAGGGCTCGCGGCGCTGCCGGCCGCGCAGGGTGTCGCCGCGATGAACGCGATCAACAGGGCCGCCCTGCAACCGGCATTCATGATCGTGTTCATTGGATCGGCGGGGCTGTGCGCGGTGACCGCGGTGGTGACGTTCGTGCTGTGGCCGGACGACGGAGCGGTGGAGCTGCTGCTGGGCAGCGCGTTGTACCTGGTCGGAGCGTTCGGGGTGACCATCGTCGCCAACGTGCCGCGCAACGACGCGCTGATGAAGCTGGACCCGGGCACGGCCGAGGCGGCCGCCTACTGGCCCTCGTACGTGCGCCAGTGGACAGTGTGGAACCACGTCCGCACGGTCGCCTCCGCGGCCGCCGCGCTGTCGTACGCGCTGGCGCTCGCCTGAGTCCGGAACCCGGCGGGAGCCCGTGGCCCCCAGGGGGAAAGCGCTGTCCCAGAAGGTGACCGGCCTCCTGCGCCCGGGGCCGAGGGGACGTATCGTGGCCGAAGAGTGCCGCCCGACGACGCTCGGCAGCCCGTCGTACCCGTACGCAAGGAAGACGGCCATGGCCGATCCCAAGGGATTCATGACCACACCGCGCCAGGACTGGCCCCGTCGGCCGGTCGAGGAGCGGGTCCGGGACTGGGACGAGGTCTACGTCCCGGGAGCGCTGTTGCCCATCATCAGCAAACAGGCCGACCGGTGTATGGACTGCGGCATCCCGTTCTGCCACGAAGCCTGCCCGCTCGGCAATCTGATCCCCGAGTGGAACGACCTGGTCTCCAGGGAGGACTGGCGCGCGGCGAGCGAGCGGCTGCACGCCACGAACAACTTCCCCGAGTTCACCGGGCGGTTGTGTCCGGCGCCGTGCGAGGCGGGGTGTGTCCTCGCCATCAACCAGCCCGCCGTCACCATCAAGAACGTCGAGTGCGCGATCGCCGACCGGGCCTGGGAGGACGGGTTCGTGCTGCCGCGACCGCCGGACCGACTCTCGGGGCGGACCGTCGCAGTCATCGGGTCAGGGCCGACGGGGCTCGCCGCGGCGCAGCAGCTGACCCGCGCGGGCCACACCGTCGCCGTGTACGAGAAGGACGACCGGCTCGGCGGACTGATGCGGTACGGCATCCCCGAGTTCAAGATGGAGAAGCGCCATCTGGAACGGCGGATCGAGCAGATGCGAGCCGAGGGGACCAAGTTCCGCACGGCGACGGCGGTCGGGCGGGATGTCGGGGCCGCCGAGCTGCGGGCACGCTACGACGCCGTGGTGATCGCCACCGGGGCGACGGCGTGGCGGGAACTGCCCGTGCCGGGTCGGGAGCTGTCCGGGATACACCAGGCGATGGAGTATCTGCCGCTGTCCAACCGGGTCTGCGAGGGAGACCTGGAGGTCTCACCGATGTCCGCCGCCGGGAAGCACGTCGTCATCGTGGGCGGCGGCGACACCGGGGCGGACTGTCTGGGGACGGCGGTGCGGGAGGGCGCCGCGTCCGTGACCCAGCTGGACATCTACGCCCAGCCGGGCGCGGAGCGCGACGAGGACGCGGAGCCCTGGCCGACGTATCCGAAGATCTACCGGCTGTCGGCCGCTCACCAGGAGGCCGGGGACCTGCGGACCGCGCCGGCGGCGGACGCGGACGCGCGGTTGTTCGCGGCGTCCACGCTGCGCTTCACCGGCGACGGGGACGGGCATGTGCGGTCGCTGCACCTGGTCGAGGTGGACGCGGGTCGGCGCCCGAAGCCGGGTACGGCGCGGGCGCTCCCCGCGGACCTCGTGCTGCTCGCCCTGGGCTTCTCCGGGCCCGACCGCGCGGACGGGCTCATCGATCAGCTGGGGCTCGCGCTGGAGCCGCGTGGCACGATCACGCGGGACGCCGACTTCGCGACGAACGTGCCGGGGGTGTTCGTCGCCGGGGACGCCGGGCGCGGGCAGTCGCTGATCGTGTGGGCGATCGCGGAGGGGCGTGCCGTGGCGGCGGCGGTCGACCGTCATCTGACGGGGAGTTCGCGACTGCCGGCGCCGATATCGCCGTACGACCGGCCGATGGCCGTGTGAGAAGAGGGGGCCGGTCAGCGGTCAGCGGCGCTCGTCCGTGCCCGCCACCTTCGCCGTGGCCAGGGCCACGCGGTTCCAGGTGTTGATCGTGCAGATCACGGCCAGCACCTGGGCCAGTTCCTCCTCGTCGAAATGTGCCGCCGCACGGGCGTAGACGTCGTCCGGGACGCCGCCGTCCGCCACAAGGGTGACCGCCTCCGTCAGAGCGAGGGCGGCCTGCTCCTTCTCCGTGAAGAAGTGCCGGGCCTCGCGCCAGACGGCGACCATGTGCAGCCGGTCCTCGCTCTCGCCCGCCTTGCGTGCGTCGTTGGTGTGCATGTGCAGGCAGTACGCGCAGTGGTTGAGGTGCGAGGCGCGGATCTGGATCAGTTCGACGAGGGCCGGGTCGAGGCCCTGGCGGGCGGCGGCGTCGAAGCTGATGAGGGCGCGGAAGGCCTTGGGGGCGGTTCGCGCGAAGTCGACGCGGGTCTGTTCCGGCATCTGCGTGGTCGTCATGTGTTCACGCTATGGCGGCGAGAGACCATCTGTAGGGTGCTTCTCAATGACAGATTCATGGGTCAATTCAGCGGAGCGCATCGGCACCGACCTACATCTGGAACTGGACGGGCCGGGAGGCCGACGGGCCGCGCTCATCCGGGCGTTGCGCGACGCCATGCGCAGCGGACGGCTCGCTCCCGGCACCCGGCTGCCGCCCTACCGCTCGCTCGCCGCCGACCTGGGCGTCGCCCGCAACACGGTGGCGGACGCCTACGCGGAACTCGTCGCGGAGGGCTGGCTCACCGCCCGTCAGGGCTCGGGCACCCGGGTCGCCGAGCGTGCCGAACCCCTGCGCCCGCCCGCACGCGTCCCCAAGACACCTCCACACGCGCGTGCGCCACGACACGACCTGCGTCAGGGCACCCCCGACGCGTCGTCGTTCCCGCGGTCGGCCTGGGCCACCTCCTACCGGCGGGCCCTCCAGCAGGCCCCCAACCAGGCGTTCGGGCCCGGCGACCCCGCCGGCCGCGTCGAGCTGCGCGAGGCCCTCACCGAGTACCTGGCACGCGCGCGCGGCGTACGCACCGAGCCGGGCCGGATCATCGTCTGCTCCGGGTTCGCGCACGCGCTGCGTCTGCTCTTCGAGGGCCGGGTGCTGCGCGGGCCGCTTGCGGTGGAGGCGTACGGGCTGGACTTCCACCGGGAACTGCTCACGGCGGCGGGCGTACGGACCGTAGCCCTCCCCCTGGACGAAGACGGGGCGCGCGTCGAGCGGTTGGAGCGCGAGCGGGCCGTCCTGCTCACGCCCGCACACCAGTTCCCCACCGGCGGTCCGCTGCACGCCACCCGCAGGGCCGCCGTGATCGACTGGGCACGCGCGCGTGACGGGGTGATCCTCGAGGACGACTACGACGGCGAGTTCCGCTACGACCGCAAGCCCGTCGGCGCGCTCCAGGGCCTCGATCCCGAGCGGGTGATCCACATCGGCTCCGTCAGCAAGAGCCTGTCACCGGCGCTCCGCCTCGGTTGGATGGTCCTGCCCGAGCGGTACGTCGCCGGCATCCTCGCGGCCAAGGGCGACCGGGAGGCCTGGGCAAGCGCCCTGGACCAGCTGAGCCTCGCGGACTTCATCGTCTCCGGCTCGTACGACCGTCACGTGCGGCGCATGCGCCAGCGGTACCGGGGCCGCCGGGACCGGCTGGTCTCGGCGCTCGCCGAGCGGGCGCCGCACATCGAGGTCACCGGGGTCGCCGCCGGCCTGCACGCGGTGCTGCGCCTGCCGCCCGGCACCGAGCTGTCCACCGTCAAGGCGGCCACCTGGCAGGGTGTCGCCCTGGACGGCCTCTCCGCGTTCCGCCACCCGGAGACGGACATGGCGGTGCGCGACGGGCTGGTGGTGGGCTACGCGACACCCTCGGAACACGCGTACGCGGCGGCACTCGACGCGCTGTGCGCGGTGCTGCCGCCGCAATAGCCGTACAGGGACGGGAGGGGAACCGAGGGGGGCCTACGGCCTACGCCTTGCGCCCCACGGCCCCGTACCCCGGAATCACCCCGTCGTCCTGGCCCGGAACCGGCTCGCCGAGTTCCGGATGCCATGCGTGCACCACGGCGACCCCGGGCTCGACCAGTTCGAGTCCGTCGAAGAAGCGGCCGAACTCCTCGCGGGAGCGCAGCGCCAGGGTGACACCGGCGGCCTTCAGCTTCTGAATCGCCGCGGCCGACTCCTCGGGCGTGAAGTCGGCGGTGGCGTGGGTCATCATCAGATAGCTGCCGGACGGGAGTTCGGACAGCAGCCGGTCGACGAGTTCGTGCGCTCCGTCCTCGTCGGGGACGAAGTGCAGCAGCGCGACCAGGGAGAGGGCCACGGGCTGGGAGAAGTCCAGGATTTTCCGAGCCCCCTCCACGATGCCGGCCGGCTCCCGCACATCGGCCTGCAGGTACTCGGTGACGCCCTCGGGCGTGCTGCGCAGCAGGGCCGCTGCTTGGGCCAGCACGATCGGGTCGTTGTCGCAGTACACCACGCGAGCGTCGGGCGCGACCTGCTGGGCGACCTGGTGCAGGTTCGGCTCGGTCGGGATGCCCGTGCCGACGTCCAGGAACTGCCGTACGCCGTTCTTGGCCAGCCAGCGTGTGGCCCGGTGCATGAAGGCGCGGTTGACTCGTGCCATCACGGGCACGCGCGGGTCGAGGGCGAGCATCTGCCGGCCCATCGCCTCGTCGACGGGGTAGTTGTCCTTGCCGCCGAGATACCAGTCGTACATCCGTGCGGGATGCGGTCTGGTCGTGTCGATCTCGACGGCCGCGTTCGGGTCCAGCCCGGTCATGAAGCACTCCACAAGACACAAAGGGTGATCAATTCAGCACCAAATGAGGAAGTTCGCTTAGAGAGTTCACTTAGAGAGTTCACATCAGGAGACTGACGGGCCATCACGTCAGGACAGCAGGAAGTCCGCCTTTCCCGCCTTCGCTCCCTCGATGAAGGCCGTCATCTCGTCGGTGGTGTAGATCAGCGCCGGACCGTCCGGGTCGGTGGACTGACGGACGGCGATCCTGCCGTCGGCGAGCTTCATCGCCTCCAGACAGTTGCCGCCGTTGCCGCCGCTCCACGGCTTGTGCCAGCCTTCGCTGCCCAAGTCACGCGCGGGCATGCCGTTGTAGACCTGTTTGCGCGGCTTGATGCGATCCATTCACAGCTCCTTGCGGAGATCCCGAAGGATCTCCTTCGTGCGATGTGCAGTAGCGGCCTGCGCCGCCATGCGGTCCATGACCTCGAGGTGGGTCGCCACCTCGGTACGCCCGTCCAGGTAGACGGCGCCGGTCAGGTACTCGCTGTAGACCATGTCCGGAAGTTCGGGCATGGCGAATCGGAACAGCACGAGGGGCCCGTACGTGCCGGGGTGCGGCCCGTTGGCGAACGGGGCGACCTGCAGGGTCACGTTGGGCAGCTTCGTGGCGTCGAGCAGTTTGTCGATCTGGGCACGCATCACCTCCGGGCCGCCGACGGGGCGGCGCAGCACGGTTTCGTCCATCACGACCCAGAGCCGGGGCGCGTCCTGACGGGTGAGCAGTTCCTGGCGTTGCATGCGCAGCGCGACGAGGCCCTCGATGTCCTCCGGCCGGGTCTGGCCGATGGCCCCCGAGGTCAGGACCCCGCGGGCGTAGCCCTCGGTCTGCAACAGGCCCGGTACGAAGTGGGGTTCGTACTGGCGGATGAGGGCGGCCGCCCCTTCGAGGCTGACGTGCATCGAGAACCAACCGGGCAGGACGTCGTGGAACCGCTGCCACCAGCCGGGCTGGTTGGCCTCCTCGGCGAGCTGGACGAAGGCGTCGGCCTCCTGGTCGGAGACGCCGTACGACTTCAGCAGCAGCTGGAGGTAGGGGATTTTGAGCGCGACCTCGGCCATCTCCATGCGACGGACCGTGGCGGGCGCGACGCGGAGGATGCGGGCGGCCTCCTCGCGCTTGAGCCCGGCGCGCTCCCGCAGATCCAGCAGGCGTCGGCCGAGGACGACCTGTCCGACCGTCGGCGCGGACCGCGGTTCGCTCACGTTCCACCTCCACGAAGAGCCCTGACAGCCCGGCTGCACCGGGGAGTTGAGGCCCGGTCGGTCCGGCGGCGAAGTATCGACAAAGACTGCCTGACAGCCATACGGCGCCATTCGAAGACCCGTTCGAAGATCCGTGCAGATCTCCGGTGATCCCAACTGACGCCGCGTCACGTGCTGTTGCGAGCAGTGTGCCACGGCCGTTCACAGCGTCACACAGCACTCTGCATTTTTCAGAGTGACACTTGCCAAGTGTTCACGGCGGGGCGATAGTGGCAAGCGTGATTCCGTCCGCGCCCTTAGGAACAGACGCCGCCGCAGGCCGCCCCCTCGGTCTCGGTGCCGCCCCGGCGATGAGCTCCCAAAGGGCCGCAGCCGAGCGCCGGTTCCGTTTCGAGCTGGCCGCACATCCGGGTTCTCCCGCGCAGGCCAGACGCCTGACGAGGGCCCGGCTGACGGGCTGGTCGGTGTGCGAGGACACCTGCGACACGGCCACCCTGGTCGTCACCGAACTGGTCACCAACGCGATCATGCACACCGCGAGCAGCGTCGTCGTCTGTGAGCTGCACGACGACGACGACGTGGTGCGCATAGCCGTGCGTGACGAGGGCTGCGCTCCGGGTGAGCCCCACCCGTCCCCGCAGCGGCCCGAGGAGGAGCACGGGAGGGGACTGCTCCTCGTCGACGCCCTCTGCCACGCCTGGGGCGCCCAGGAGCACGGACCGGGACTGCTGGTCTGGGCGGAGCTGCCGCGTACGGCCGACACCACCGCAGAAGCCGACCTCGGCCACTGTGCCGACGTCATGCTCGACCCCTGTGCCGACGTCATGACCGACACGGCCCGTGATCACGAAGAGCCCCGCAACGACCTGGGCTGGGGCACCCGCCCGAAGCCCGGCGGCCCCACGGACGGCTCCGGCGAGGAGACCGCCCCGGCCCGGCAGGCGCACCACGGGACGGGGACGACCGTGGTCCCCCAGCGGCAGCGGGGCCGCGCGTGAGCGTCGCATCCGGTCGGGGGCTCGTCCTCAGCATGGACACGCTGATACGGACGACACGCGCGGTGTGCCCCGCCGAGAGCGTCCGCAGACTCGCCGTCCCCGACGGCATGACCGCCCCACTGGGCTGCGACGCGGTCGCGGTGCCGGCCCACTTCGGCCCCTTGGTGATGCCCCGGTTGCCCCGCGTGGGATGCGTGTACGCCGATGAGGCGCACTGGTGGTGGATCGTTCCCTCGGACTCCGACCACGCCCTGGAGTGGCCTGCCCCCGCCCAGTACGCGATCGGCGCGGTCGTCCCCGACTCCCCGCACGCTCCTGGTCTCATCCACCGACCGGACGGCACGGTTCCGTACACCCCGCCGATACCCCTCTATCTGACGCTGTGCCGCCTGACGGGGACGGCACCCACCTGGTCGCGCCCGGTCAGCGCGTAGGCCCTCTGCCGCAGTCGGACCAGTCCGTGTCCGGCGACACTTCCGGTCAGCGCGTAGGCCCTCCGCCGCAGTCCCCCGGTAAGCCCTGACCCCGGGCGCACGCCCGCGCGTCCGCCGGGAAGCGACTCGCGCCCTGCCCCGACCCGGCACGCCCCAGCGATAGTGGCCGTTCGTCCACGATCGGGGGAGGCCGACGGTGCGCGAGAAGGGCCAGGCGGACAAGCCGGAGGTGTCCGAGTCGGAACGGCTGCTCTTCGGAGGGCCGCTGCGCTACGACATGGGCTGGAACCAGCACGCGGAAGCGTTCCTGGAGCTGAACTTCCGCGCCATGATCACCCGCCTGCCCGCGCTGCTCGCGTCCAGCTTCCGGCTCGCCTGGCAGGCGGACCGCCGGGCCGCGCGGGTCGTCCTGGCGGCCGAGGCGGGCCGGGGCGTGGCGCAGGCGGTGAGCCTGCTCGCGGTGAACAGCGGCCTCGGCCGGCTGATGACCGGCGGCTCGATCGAGGCCCGGCTGCGCGAGGCCGTCCCCGCGCTGGTCACGGTGGCCGCCGTGATGCTGGTCGAGACGTTGTTGCGGGCCGCGTCGACGTACGCCACCGGACGCCTGGAGCCCAAGGTGGAGCGCGTGGCGACGGAGCGGTACCTGGAGCGGGCGGCGGCGGTGGAGCTGTCGGCGATCGAGGACCACGCCTTCCACAAACTGCTGGACACCGCGCAGTACGGCGCCTCCTCCGCCCGGCGCATGATCGCGCACGCGACCCGGCTGGTGAACGCGATGATCTCGCTGGTCGCCGCCGCGAGCGTGCTGACCGTGCTGCACCCGGCGCTGCTTCCGCTGCTCGTGACGATGACGCTGCCGAGCGCGTGGAGCGCGCTGACGAACGCCCGGCGCCGCTACCAGTCCTTCCACACCTGGGTGCAGCACGCCCGCGCCGGCTATCTGCTCAGCGGTCTGCTCACCGAACCGGCCGCCGCTCCGGAGATCCGGCTGCACGGGGTCGGCCCGTTCCTGTTGCGCCACTTCCGTGCCATGTCGGAGACGGCGGAGGCGGAGCAGGCCCGCCTGTCCCGGCTCGCGGCCCGTACGGGACTGATCGCGGCGGCCTGGACGGGCCTCGCGACGGTGGCGACGTACGCCACGCTCGGCGGGCTGTTGCTGGCGGGCGCGATGGCGCTGTCGGTGGCGGGCACGGCCGTGATCGCGATCCGCACCGGTTCCGGCAGCCTGGACAGCCTGGTCCTGGAGGTGAACCAGCTGCACGAGGAGGCCCTGTTCGTGGGTGACCTGCAGCGGCTGTGCGAGGAGGCGGCCGAGCGGGCCATCCCCGTCGGAGGTGACGCGTTGCCCGAGGAGCCGCGGGAGATCCGCTTCGAGAAGGTCTCCTTCAGCTATCCGGGGGACTGTGCCCGTCCCGCCCTCGACGACGTGTCCCTCGCCCTCCCCCTGGGCCGGATCATCGCACTCGTCGGCGAGAACGGTTCGGGCAAGACGACCCTGGTGAAGCTGCTCGCCGGGCTGTACAAGCCGGACCGGGGGCGGATCCTCTGGGACGACGTGGACGCGGCGACCGCTGACCGGCACCAGCTGGCGGAGCGCATCGCGATGGTGGCGCAGGACTTCAAGCGCTGGCCGTTCACGGCCCGGGTGAACATCGCGGTGGGCCGCTCCTCGGCGCCGCTGACGGAGGAACGCCTGGCCGCCGCGATCGAGGAGGCTGGGGCGCAGGAGGTGGTCGCGGATCTGCCGCGCGGTCTCGACACCCTGCTGGCCCGCCACTTCAGCGGCGGGCACGAGCTCTCCGGCGGCCAGTGGCAGCGGCTCGGCATCGCCCGCGCCGCCTACCGGCGCGGACGCATCCTGATCGTGGACGAGCCGACGGCGGCCCTGGACGCGCGGGCCGAGCTTGAGGTGTTCGAGAAGATCCGCGCCCTCGCCGGCACCGGGCAGACCGTCGTGCTGATCACACACCGGCTGGCGTCCGTGCGCCACGCCGACCTGGTGCACGTCCTCGACCAGGGCCGGCTCGTGGAGTCGGGGACGCCCGACGAACTGCTCGCCACGGGGGGCGTCTACGCGGAGCTGTACTCGCTCCAGGCCGAGCAGTTCTCCACGAAGCTGCCCGCGCCGAAGGTGGGCTGACCCGCGTCGGGCCCCTGCATGGGCCGACGCGCGTCAGGCCACGACGTCGCCTACGCCGTCGCTGCGGACGATCACCAGGAACGTGTCCGTCGCGAGGTCCATGACGACCTCGGCGGCCAGTCCCTCCAGTCGCCGTGCGTGCGCGAACTCCTCCGCCGGCCACGACCCCCGCGGCCCGCCTGCGGGAAAGCGTTCGATCACTGTTCGCCCGTTCACCACCCTGCACCTCCAGACGCGTCCTACTTGTAGGAGTTAACGCCTTCGAAAGGGGAAACGGCTCGCTCGGTGACGCTACTGAGACGTAGTTGACACCCGTTCACCGCAGTGTGTGAGGATCTGATCACTTACCGATCATCCCGCACACCGTCAGTGTCGATCTTCGTACTGATCGTGAAATATCAGATGTCGTAGTCCTGCAAGACCGGGCGCCGTGCACGAGGGTCGCAGCGAGGTCGTGGACGGGCTGGGTGTGCGGCCCGGTGAGGTCGACGAGGATGACGTCGGCCCGCCGTCCGGGCGCGATGCGGCCGACGGTGTCACCGAGGCCCACGGCCCGTGCGCTCTGGAGAGTGGCGTGATGCAGGGCCTCGCGGGCTGCATGAGGCTGGCGTACGGCGCGGCCGGCGCGCTGTGGGCGGGTTCCGGGAGCGGCCTCGCGTCACCCGGCGAGTGGCAGCTCGGGTACGTCGGGTGAGCGCAGGCCCACCCGTTCCCGCTGTGCGGCCAGTTCGCGCAGCAGTTCGGCGAGCCGGTCGGTGTGGTGGGGCGTTAGCCGTGCGGCGTCGTCGAGGTGGACGGCGCACGCGGTGGTGGTGTCGACGAGCCGTTCGAGCAGGTCGGCTATCTCGTCGGTGCCCTCCGTGTGCCGGGCGAGGGCGGGCAGTTCGGCGGCGGCGAGGGCGATGGCACCGCGGGCCTCGGCGAGCGTGCGGTAGGCCTCGCGCCGCAGGGTCCAGCGGGCGGCCCTGTCGTCGGACTCGCCGAGCACGTGGACGAGGTAGGCGTGCGCGGCACCGCTCGCCGCGACGAGCCGGGCCCGTATTCCGCCGCCGCGCTTCCCCGGCATCGGCAGATGTCCGACGACGAGCACGATCGCGCAGGCGAGCAGCGTCTCCCCGATCCGGCTCACGGAAGCCTGCGGCTCCCCTCCGACCATGACGAGAGCGAGGACGAGGACGGTGACGACGGCGGTCTGCGCGGCGAAGTGCCGGGTGGCTACGGGGATGAGGGCGCCGCAGACCGCGACCAGCGCCACGAGCCCCTCCGGCCGGGGCAGCACGGCGGCGAAACCGGCGAAGAGCAGCGCCCCGAGCACGGTGCCCGCGGCGCGGCACAGGACACGGGAGACCAGCGGCCCGAGGTCGGGCTTGACGAGGAAGACGACGGTGGCGGGCAGCCAGTACCAGTGCGCGTGTTCTCCGTACCAGTGGCTGTGGTGCAGCGCCTGCGCGATGGCGGCGCCGGCCCCGAAACAGAGGGCGACCCGCAGTCCGTACTCCCGCCCGCCGGCCCCGAACGCGGTGCGCAGCAGTTCCCTGGCCGTACGCCCACGGGTGTGCAGGTCGCGCCCCTCGCCCTGGTCGAACGCCTCGGCGGCGTGCAGCAGGGCGTCGTCGAGGGCGCGCAGGGCGGGTGCGTGGCGTTGTGGCGCGGGCAGTGGCCCGGTGTGGGTGCCGGTGCGTACGGCGGCGGCGAGGCGCCGGGAGCCTTCGGAGGCGCGCTCGGAGACGGGCTCCCCGGCCCAGGCGAGCGCGGTCGCTGCCTCGGCGAGGGGCAGCGCGGCGGCGTACTGGGCGTGCAGCCGCCGTTCGGCTGCGGCTCCGGCGCAGCGCCGGAGCCGGGGGCCGGTGAGGGCGTCCTGCGCGTGGTCGAGGGCGGCGGTGAGGGCGACACGGCGGGCGGTGGCGCTCTCGGTGCCGGCGGCGTCGAGCAGTTCGGCGACGGCGTCGTACACGCGGGCCACCGCGGTCCGTTCCCCGTCGAAGCGGAAGTCACCGGCGAGAGAGCCGGGCGTGGGCAGCACGAGTCGCAGCGCCAACAGCCAGCCGGCGCCGAAGAGGAAGGCGAGCGCCCGCTGCCACGCCGGCTCCGGGAGGGGCATCCCGGCCCCGATGGCAGCGGCGACGAGCAGTTGCGTGCCCGCCCCGGAGGCGACGGGCCCTACGGCGCTCATGCCTCCGGCGACGAGCCCGAGGCCGGTGAGGAGCAGGGTCAGCGAAGCGGCCGAGGTGTGCTCCCCCGCGCACGTCCCGGCCGACAGCCCCACCGCACCGGCCAGCGCGGGCCCGCCGATCCTCCTGACGGAGGCCCGCCGACTGCCGGGTCGGTCGTTGATCCCGGCGAGCATGGCGGCGATGGCCGCGACGACTCCGAGCGAGGTCCGGCCGAGCGCCAGGGCCACGACCAGCACCGGTCCACCGGCCAGCGTGCCCCTGAGGACCGCGTTCCACGGCACCGGGCCGCGCTGGGCGCGCAGTGCGTGGGCGAGCCAGGGCGGCAGAGCGAATACGCGAACGGGAACAGGCGGGCGCGGGGACACGAAGCTCCTGTCGAGACGAGGGCGGGGGTGTGCCTTCGGGCGACGTCGGCCGGGCTGGTGGCTTCTACCTTAGGAAGGGTTTTTGGAGCCGGAGCATCTCTTGGGTTTCCGCGAGGTGACACTTCACGCGAACCCCGTGTTCGTTATGAACGCAACTCCGCCGCCACGCACCCTTCGAAGAGCACACGCGCCTGTTCTACCCCCCGCGCCAGCGCCTCGCCTGCCCCCAGCCCGGAAACGATCTCGTCGACCGTCCGCAACCCGGCCCGGTCCAGCAGCCGCTTCTCGTTCGTCACCCACTCCCCGCGCGCCGCCAGCACCGCGTGCCCCGTCTGCGCCGCGGCGACGGCCAGGGCTCCGGCGACCTCCGTGCGCCGCCCGGCCGGGGCGTGGTGGGCGCCGGCGTAGTCGAGGGTGGCACGGGCGGTGCCGTACCAGCGCTCGCGGGCGGTCCGCCGCAGCGGCTCGGGGTAGGTCTCCGGGCGTGGCAGCGCACCGCGCAGGACCCGGTTGACCGCCAGTTCCGCGACGACCAGGTAGCTGGGGATCCCGGCGAGATGGAACAGCAGCGGCTCCACCCGGAACCGTCCCTCCCGCGCCTCCGCCAGCTCGTGCTCGACGACGTCCAGGTCCCGGTAGTGCACGTCGACCCGCCGCCCGCGGATCGTGAGCCAGGCACCGCCGTTGAAGACGCCTCCGCCCCAGCCCCCGACCTCGGAGACCTCGCCCTGCCAGCCGAGGGCGCGCAGGTCGGCGGGGTCGAAGGAGCCGCGGTAGTAGACGGCGAGGTCCCAGTCGCTGTCGGGCCGGTGGGTTCCCTGGGCGCGGGAGCCGCCGAGGGCCACGGCTTCGACAGCGGGGAGCGCAGCGAGGCGATCGGCGACGGTGTCGAGGAAGTCCATGGCGTCAGGCCTCACCAAAGGTCGGAGTGTCGGTGGCGGGTCGGCGGGTGGTCCAGCTCCTGGGCCGTTGTGAGGAGGCCGCCGGGTGCGGCGGCGCGCAGGCGGGCGCGGGCAGTCGTACGGAAGACCTGAAGGGCCGCGCGTGCCCGTGACTCGTACGGGCCGCTCACGTCGGCGTTCAGGCTGCGGGGGTAGGTGTAGGCGACGAAGCTCCGTACGACGGCGGTCGGCACAGGACGGCGTCCCTCGCGCCGGGAACGGGTCAACTCCTGCTCGCTGTAGCGGAGGTCCGTGAGGGCGTGACCAGTGTCCAGGCTTGAACGGCCGTACGACGCGTTCGCGGGATGCTTGCGGTGTCGGGGGCGGACGTGGTGAACAGTGCGGGACATGGCAGACCTCCTGGGGCCCGCCGGGACTTCCGGCGTGGCCCGCTAGTAGTCCGCCGCGGTGAAACGCCCGAGGAGTTTTCTGCGCATGGGGGCAGCCTGTCGGTCGAAGGGCGGTGCTGTCGAACGAAATTGGGATGCGGTGGCCTCCGAAGCCCCGGATGATCGGCAGGTTCCGTCCGCCCTCTCAGGAGCTCATGTGATCCAGCGCGTCACCGCCCCCGCCCTCTTCCCGCCGCCGACCTACTCCCACGCCTCCGTCGTCGAGGCCGGCACGAAGCTCGCGTTCCTCGCCGGTGCCGTCCCCCTCGACGGTGACGGGAAGCTGGTGGGACCGGGGGATCCCGTACGGCAGGCCGAACAGGTGATCGCCAACCTGGAGGAGCAACTGCGCGCCGTCGGCAGCGATCTGGCGCATGTGGTGGCGACCGACGTGTACGTGGTGAGCGGTGACACGGCGGTGCTCTCGGCCGTCTGGGACGTCGTCGAGGCGTCCGGGCTGAGCGTCGGGCCGCACGCGTCGACGCTCCTCGGCGTCGCCTGCCTCGGCTACTCGGGGCAGCTCGTGGAGATCACCGCGACCGCCGTCGTACCGGAGGAGACCCGCTGATGAGCGCCGAGGTCACCGTCGCGCTGCGCCGCGCCGCCGCCCCGGACGCCGCCGCCGCGGCCGACGTGTGGCTGCGTTCCTTCGCCGCCGCGCTGCCCACGGTCGTCAGGCCGCACTCCGACGACGCGGTGCGCGCGTACATCCGGAACGTGGTGGTGCCGCAGCACGAGACGTGGGTGGCCGAGGCCGGGGGTGCGATCGTGGGGCTGATGGTGCTCGACGGCGAGCTGCTGTCCCAGCTCTACCTCGACCCGCAGTGGCGCGGGCGCGGCCTCGGCGACCGGTTCGTGGCGCTGGCCAAGGAACGCAGGCCCGGCGGGCTGGCACTGTGGACCTTCCAGGTCAACACGCCCGCGCACCGCTTCTACGAGCGGCACGGTTTCTCCGCCGTGGAGTACACGGACGGCGGGGACAACGAGGAGCGGGAGCCCGATGTGCGGTATGTCTGGCGACCGGGCGCTCAGGGCTGAGCCGTCCCCTCCCCCGGGTCCTTGATCGCCGTCGGTTCGTCCGCGGCCAGGGTGAACTCGACGAGGGTGGCGTCGGTGTCGTCCGGCTCCTCGCCGGCCGCGCCCCGGGCCCACCGCCAGGACAGGACACGGGGCGGCTCGACCGTCACGATGCGGGCGGGGAGGGCGCCGTGGGCCCCGTGATCGAAGAGGTGCAAGCCGCTGGGAGCAGGTCGGTCTCGACCGGCGCCCCGGCGCCCAACCCGCGGCCGCGGAAGGCGGGTTCGGTGAGGATCGACGAGGCCCGTTCCCGGGCGGCGTCGATCACGACGGTGCGTTCGATGGTGTCGGGGACCACTGCGACCTCGTTCCGAGGCACGCGTCACCCAGCCGAAGCTCCCCAGGCCCGCCGTTTGTCCAGCGGCCGTGCATAACTCCCCGCCCGGCTCGTGCTCAGTCCCAGCGCGACGAGCGACTCCGCGAGCTTCACCGCCGCTCCGACGCCGTCGACGACCGGCAGGCCCAGCTTCTCCCCCACCACCCGTTGCAGGCCGGTCATCCCCGCGCACCCCAGCACCAGCACCTCGGCGCCCGCGTCGCGGGCCCGTCCGGCGGCCGTCAGGAACGCCGCCTCGGTGCGTTCGTCGTCGCCGAGGTCCAGGACACCGAGGCCGGTGCCGACGACGACGGCGCAGTTGCGGCCCACCCCGGCCAGTGCCAGGCTGTCCTCGATCTGCCCGCACGTCCGCTCCAGCGTGGTGACGACCCCGTACCGCCGCCCGAGCAGACACGCCAGATGTGCCGCCGCCTCGGTGATGTCCACGACCGGTACGTCGACCAGTTCCCGTACGCCCTCGCGCCCGTGCTCCCCGAAGCCGGCCATCACGACGGCGTCGTACGGCGGCCCGTCGTACGTGCGCAGTGTGTCGAGGACGGCGGCGGCCGAGAGGTAGCTGTCGAGCCAGCCCTCGGCGGACTCGGGTCCCCAGACCGGGGTCAGCCCGCTCACGGTGGTGCCCGGGCCGGCGGCGGCCCGGGCACCTCGTACGATCTCCTCGGTCATCTCCTGCGTGGTGTTGCAGTTGGTGACGACGATTCGCACGCTTCTCATGCCTCCACGGGTTCGGTGCTGCCGGAAATGATCTCGGGGGCGATCCGCTGGGCCCGGCACAGCACCGCGTACAGACCCGCGGCCAGTGCGGTGCCGATGAACCAGGAGTACGGCGCCACGTCGCTGAACGTCTTCACCAGCGCCAGCACCGCCGCGACCGCCGCCGACGGCAGGAACGCCCACAGCGCCCTGGGGTTGACGCCCTTGCGGTAGTAGTAGCGGGAGCCGGGGCGGGCGTCGAAGAGTTCGTCGACGTCGACGCGGCCGCGCTTGACCCAGTAGTAGTCGACCATGATCACGCCGAACAGCGGGCCGAGGAAGGCGCCGAGGCCGCCGAGGAAGTAGTTGACGACCGTGGGGTTGGAGAAGAGGTTCCACGGGGTGACCACGAGCGCCGCGACGGTGCTGATCATGCCGCCGACCTTGAAGGTGATCTTCTGCGGCCAGACGTTGGCGAGGTCGTACGCCGGTGAGACGAAGTTGGCGACGATGTTGACGCCCATGGTGGCGACGGCGAAGGTGAGCGCGCCCAGCACCATCACCCAGGTGTTGCCGACCTTGGCGACCAGCTCCGCCGGGTCGGTGATGGCCTGACCCCAGACCTCCAGCGAGCCCGCGGTGACGATCACCGAGACGACCACGAAGGCCGTGGAGTTGATGGGGAGGCCCCAGAAGTTGCCGCGGCGGACGGTCTTGTAGTCCGGCGCGAAGCGGGAGAAGTCGCAGAAGTTGAGCATCAGCGTGCCGTACGTGGCGAGGATCAGACCGATGGCGCCGAACCACTGCCGCCACTGCTCGCCGACGGAGACCGGGTGCGGAGTGTTGGTGAGCGAGATGCTCCAGTCGGCCTTGGCCAGTACCCAGACCGCCAGCGCGATCATGACCAGCCAGATCGCCGGGCCGCAGAAGTCCTGGAACTTCCGTACCGACTCCATGCCCTGGCTGATGATCAACGCCTGGATCAGCCACAGCGAGAGGAAGGAGACCCAGCCGAGCGCGTCGAGGCCCAGGAACGAACTGTGCGTCCAGGACTCCAGGCCCGGCCAGGCCGCCAGCAGCATCACGTTGACCGCGACGGACGCCAGGTAGGTCTGGATGCCGTACCACATGATGGCGATCACGGCCCTGATCAGCGCCGGGATGTTGGCGCCCCAGACGCCGAAGCTGATGCGGCTGACGACGGGGAAGGGCACGCCGTGGCGCTGGCCGATCTTCCCCATCCAGTTCATGCCGATGTAGATGAGCACGAAGCCGACGAGCAGGGACGTGAAGACCTGCCACACGTTCATACCGAGGACCAGCAGTCCGGCGGCGAAGGTGTAGTTGCCGAGGTTGTGGACGTCGGACATCCACATGGCGAAGAGATCGAAGACCTTCCAGTTGCGCTTGCCTGCCGGGGCAAGGTCCTCGTTGGTGAGCCGGGGATCGGGGATGAACGCTGGCGCGCCGGTGACTTCAGCGGGATCGGCGAGGGACACGGGGCCTCCATGATCGAGGGGACGGCGGAGGATTGCATTCCGGTTCGTGCTGCCAACCGTGTTTGGTATACCAAACTGCGCACATGGTGCCGCCGTCAACCCCCCGGACCGATGTCCATGCTGTTACGGCTGCGTAAAAGACACCTCGCGTCGGCGAAGATGGCCCCATGGCGAAGATCGAACCGCTCGGCGCGGTACGCGAGCGGGTCCTGGCGACCCTGCGGCAGGACATCATCGCGGGGCGGCTGGGCCCCGGCGACCGGCTCGTCGAACGCGAGCTGGCGGAGCGGTTCGGGGTCTCCCGGGTGCCGGTCCGGGAGGCGATCCGGGCTCTGGTCGCCGAGGGCTTCGTCCTGTTCGAGACCCCGCGCCGCACGGTCGTGCGCCGGCTGACCCCGACCGACGTCAAGGAACTCTTCGAGCTGCGCGAGGCGTTGGAGGTGTACGCGGCGGGACTGGCCGCGTCACGGGCGACACCTCAGGCGCTGGCGGAGCTGCGTGAGCTGCTGGAGAGCGCGGCGGGCGCCACCGAGGCAGGGGACGCCGAGGCGATCACCGACGTCAACACCCGCTTCCACGACCGCATCCTCGCCCTGGCCGGCAACAACCTGCTGATCTCCGTCATGGAACCGGTCGACGGCCGCCTGCGCTGGCTCACCCGGCAGAACGAGGAATGGCCCCAACTGCTCACCGAGCACCGCGAGCTGTACGAGGCCATCGCCTCCGGAGACCCCGAGCGGGCCCGGGCCCACGCGCTAGCCCACGTGCGGGCCAACTACCGGTCGACCGTACGTCACTTGTTCGGGGAACATTTCGAACACCCGTCTGCCTAAACTCTCCCGACCCTTCAGTCGCCTACGGCGTCTGAGATGCGAAACGGGACGGAGAGAACATGGTCAGCAGACGTGGGCTGTTGAGCGGAGCCGCACTCGTGGGGGTGGGTGCGATGACGGGCGTGACCGGCGCCGCGGGGGTCGCCGTGGCCGACGCCCCGCTGGACACTCCGTTCACCCCCGTCACCGCACCGCATCTGGCGGAGGCCGAGCGCATGGTCCAGTACCAGCGACTCCTCGCCGCCGGACACCTGACAGCCGGGCTGGTCGGCCACTGGCCGTTGGACGGCACCCCCGCGGACCGCTCCGGCCGGGAGCACCACCTCGCACTCGGCTCGGGCGCGTCCTGGACGAACCTGCGGGCCGGCAGCGAGCTGACCCTCGACGGAAACCCCAGCGGATACGCCGCCACCGGATCCGTCCTCGACACCACCGCCCCGTTCACGGTCTCGGCCTGGGTGCGCCTGTCGGACACGGCCGGCCGGGCCACCATGTACACCGCCGTCAGCCAGGACGGCACCATGGCGAGCCGCTTCCTGCTCCAGTACGACGACACCGTCGGCAAGTGGGCCTTCAAGGTGCGCAGCGCCGACCAGAGCGTCAAGATCTCCGCTGTCTCCACCGACGCCGCCGAGTTCGGGTCGTGGACCCACCTGACCGGCGTGTGGGACGGAACGCGCATCCACCTCTACGTCGACGGGGCGTTCCAGAGCAGCGCCGACGCCACCACCTCCTGGGCCGCGACCGAGGGCTTCAACATCGGCCGCGCCCGCTACGACAGCGCACCCGTCAACCGCTTCAAGGGCTCCATCGACGACGTACGGGCCTACGACCGCGCCCTGACCGCCGCCGAGGTCAAGCTGATCAGCGGCCAGACGGCCATCGACAACAACCGCTACCTGATCGGCTCCCCGTCGCAGGTCACCTGGGGAACCCCCACCGACCTCACCACCTGGGTCTCGCACGCCCGCTGCTCGTCCTTCCTCACCTGGGTGCTCAAGCACAGCTACACATGGGCGAGCGACGACTACTTCACCCAGTACTTCCAGGACCGCATCCCGGAGGCCGCCGACTACCGGCGCGCGTTCGTCGACGGCACGGCCGGCCCGCGCTTCCAGCGGATCCGCAAGGTCGCCGACCTCCAGCCGGGCGACCTCGTCGCGGTCGACTACCAGGGCAGCGTCGAGGGCAACACCGGGCACATCGTCATGGTCCGCCAGGTCAAGGGCGTCTACACCGGCTCCGCGACCTACAGCGGCGAGACGCAGTACGCCGTCGAGGTCATCGACTGCACGGCGGACCCGCACGGCATGTACGACAAGCCCACCTACCCCGCCTTCCCCGACACCCGCATGGTCGACGACGTGACCAACTTCCAGGGCGTCGGCATCGGCCACATGATGTTCTACGCCGACGACGCCACCGGGGAGTTCAGCCGCTACCGGTGGAGCGTCAACAGCAACTCGTTCACCCCCGACAAGCGGCCCGTCGCGGCGGCCCGACCGCTCTGAGGTCAGCTCTGAGGTCCGCGGCGGCGGGCGCGCTTGTAGCGCACTTGTCCGTCGCCGCCACCAGGATCGCCGTCAGTCCCGCGTCGGCAGACGGGCCGCGACCGCCGCCGTGCGCAGCACTTCCCTCAGCATCTCGGGCGTGAGGCGACCGGTGAAGGTGTTGCGCTGGCTCACGTGGAAGCACCCGAACAGGTCGAGCGGGGCGGGACGGTGGGGGCTGCCGGGCTCGACCGGGGCGAGCCCGTCGAGGGACACGCGCGCGCCGTGGGCGAAGGCCGGGCGCGGCCGGGGCACCGCCCAGCCCGCCTCCGCGAACGCGGGCAGCGCCGCCTGCCAGCCGAACGCACCGAGCACGACCACGGCCCGCAGCGTCGGCCGCAGCAACCGCAGCTCCTGCACGAGCCACGACCGGCAGGTGTCCCGCTCCTGCGGGGTGGGCTTGTTCTCGGGCGGCGCGCAGTGCACGGGCGCTGTGACCCGTACGCCGTACAGCTCCAGGCCGTCGTCGGCACTGACCGAGCTCGGCTGGTTCGCCAGCCCCACGTCGTACAGCGCCTGGTACAGCACGTCACCCGACCGGTCCCCGGTGAACATCCGGCCCGTCCGGTTCCCGCCGTGCGCGGCGGGAGCGAGCCCCACGATCAGCAGCCGGGCATCCGCAGGCCCGAATCCGGGAACCGGCCTCCCCCAGTACGTCCACTCGGCGAAAGCGGCCCGCTTGGTCCGCGCCACCTCCTCCCGCCACTCGACCAGCCTCGGGCACGCCCGACACCCTGAGACGCGCCGATCAAGGCCGGGAATGCCTGCTCCGGGGTTGCTGTCCATGCCCCCACCGTAGAACCCGCCCCTCCAGCGGCCGAGGACGCCCGCTCCTCCTCCCCCCACCGCACGCGGAAATCCCCTCCGCCCCGACCGGCAGCGCGGGCTAAGGTCGAGACATGGTTTCTGAGGGTGCGGACCACGACACGACGGACGGGACGGGCGAGCCCCCGCGAGAGGCCACGCGAGAGGCGGCCGGCGCGGATCGCGTGGACCCGAGCGTCGCCGCCGCGGTGTCAGCCGCCGAGGCCGCCGGGCCCGCCGGCGGTGAGAGCGTGCGCATCGACAGCTGGATCTGGGCCGTACGTCTGATCAAGACCCGCTCCCAGGGCGCCGCCGCCTGCAAGGGCGGCCACGTGCGGGTGAACGGCGAGCGTGTGAAGCCCGCGTACTCCGTGCGCGTCGGCGACGAGGTCCGCCTCCGGCACGAGGGCCGCGAGCGGATCGTAGTCGTCAAGCGCCTCATCCGCAAGCGGGTCGGCGCCCCGGTCGCCGTCCAGTGCTACGTCGACAACAGTCCTCCGCCCCCGCCCCGCGAGGCCCTCGCCCCCGCCGGCATCCGCGACCGCGGTACCGGCCGCCCCACCAAGCGGGACCGCCGCGAACTGGAACGGCTCCGCGGTCTCGGCGGCCTCGGCGGTCACTCGGGCAACCCGGGCGGTGGCCCGGGCGGCCCGGGCGGCAGCCAAGGTGGTCCGGGTGGCCGCCAGGGCGGGCGCTGAGCACGTTCCACCGGACTGCGGACCCGGCGCTCACGCCCCGCGCCGTACCAGTCCTACCAGTCGCAGCAGCTCGGCGTTCTGCTCACGTCGGGCCCAGGCGATGAGGACGAGCGGCACCATCAGGATGACCGGTGTCGCGGCGTACTGACCGTCGAAGTAGCTCAGCTGGACGACGAACGCACCCACCATCAGCCCGCTCAGCGCCACCGCCGCGACCGACTGAAGCATCGGCACCAACAGAGCCACCGCACCGGCCAGTTCCAGCGCACCGATGGTGTACATCCCACCGTGCTCCCAGCCCATCTTCTCGAAGGTGTCGACAGCCGACGGATGAGCGATCAGCTTGGGCACCGCACCCGCGATCCCGAAGAAGAGGGCGAGTCCCACCTGGAGAGCGCGCAAGGCGATGCGGGCCCGGCGGCCCCGCGCGGTTGTGGACGAAGCGGAGGCGAGGGAAGCGGCGGTCTCGGGCATGGAGATCTCCTGTGTGCAGCGGGCTGGTTGCTGTCACAGAGGTAGACCGGCGCCTGCTCAGGAACTCATCGGCATCGCCCTCACCCAGATCCGATCCTCCGTCAGGTATTCGTCCACCCTCAGTCCCTCCTCCGCCAGTGCCTCCTCGAACTCCTGCTGGGCCATCGGCCGTGCCTGGAACGTCTGTGTCCAGGTCGCGTCCGGAAAGTCGTACTCCGCGCGGACCGAGTTGACGCCGTCGCCGACCGGTACCGACGACACGATCCGTGAGGTGAATCCGGTCGGGTGGACGCGTTCGCGGGGCAGGTCGGTGTGGTAGTCGTCGCCCTCGCGTTGGATCAGCACGCAGCCGCCGTCCGCGAGGTGCCGTACACAGGTGCGCAGCAGCCCTCGTCTCACCTCGGCGTCGCCGGTGTTGACGAGGAACGACGCGAGCAGCACCACGTCGAACGTCTCGCCCAGGTCGAGGCGCTCGATCGGGCTGAGTATCGTGCGCGCGCCGCGGACGCGCTCCAGCATCTCGGGGGACTCGTCGACCGCCGTGACCGTGAAGCCGCGCTCCACGAGCGGGTGAGTCATCCGGCCCACGCCGCTGCCCAGTTCCAGGATGCGCGCGCCCGCGGGCACGGCCGCCGCGATGATGTCCGGCTCGGGTCCGACGGGCAGCCGTGAGTAGAGCTCGACCGCACAGCCGTCCGGGGTGATCGCCCCGGGCCCAGTCCCCTGATGTCCCGTACGCATTTTCAGCTCCATGCCCGAACAACGGCCCTCCTCCGCACGTCCGTTCCCGTCCGCTCCGGGTTCACCCGTTCGAGTGGCGCAAGCCTCTACAACGGGAACCAGCCGTGCCCCACGTACCAGTGGCCGCCCTCCCGCAGATGGTCCACGACCGCCCGCTCCAGGACGGTCCCGCGCGGCAGCTGGTCGAGGGGCACGTCACCCGTCCCGAAGACGAAGCGGATCGGCGTGTCGTCCTCCGGCTCCGACCCCATGTGGCTGACGCGGAACCGCTTTTGGAAGCGGACGATGTTGGAGTCCTCGGGCAGGTACTCCCTGAGCTGCGGATCGAGCAGCCATGACGCGCACGTCGCCACCCGGTAGGGCTCCTCGGGGTAGTGGCGGGCGAAGAACTCCCTGCCCAGCGCCAGGGACCGGTCGCAGGCCTCCGAGGTCAACGGGCCGAGGAAGTCGGGTATGTGCAGGCCGAGCCCCAGGTCCCCGGGGCCGTGACCGAACCCCTCCGCCGCGATGGCGTCACCGGCCCGCCGACCGACCCGGTCGCGCTGGAACTGCAGCCGCCCCAGCTGGTACAGCTCACCGTGGAAGTGCAGCGACAGCCAGCGCGGAACGAGCATCCCGCCCGTGCCGTACGTCCTGCGGTGCGCGGCGACGTTGCGGCCGGCGTCGGCCAGGGTGCGCCGGGCGACCTCGGCCGGTACGCCCCGGTCGCGATGGTGGGCGCGCACATACGGCAGGGCCGCGACAAGGACGTACAGCGGGAAGAACCGCTGGAGGGGGCCCGACGGCCAGTCGAGGTCGGGGAGGTCGAGCATGCCGCGGATCTCCCCCATGTCCCGGACCAGCTCCTCGACGGCCTGTTTCAGGGCGTGCAGCAGTTCGGGGTCGTCTCTCACCCGTCGGCCCATGCGGACGACGTCGTTGATGTCCTCGTGCGGCACAGCGAGGTCGAGGAGCGCCTCGGCCAGTTCGTCGGCATCCGGAAGCACGCGATGATCCCCCTCGTGGGACGGCTTGGAGAACGTCCGAACCGAAGAGTACGTTGCTGGGAGGAGTGTGATCCCGATGCGTACGGGCAGTGAGCCGAGGACGGCGCGCAGTGCACTGCGGGTCCGTTTCTGGCTGGCCGTGTGGGGGCTGCTCTGGGCGATCTTCGGAACAGTCGCGTTCGCGCTCGCCGGGCGTCCCGGGTGGGCGGCCGCCTGCGGAGTGCTGTGGGTGGTGATCACCGTCGACATGACGGTGATCCTCAGACACATCAAGCAGGGCCCGCACTATCAGCCGGGCCGCGACATCCCGCCGTATGATCCGCCGCGGCAGCGTTACCGCTAGGGGGTGTCCGGGCGGGCGGTGCTCACGAGTCGAAGCGGGCGGCCTTCAGGTACTGCGGGTTCGGGTCGAGCGCGGCCGCCAGGCGGAAGTGGCGCTTGGCCTGGTCCTCGCGCCCCTGGCGCTCATAGGTGCGGGCGAGGGCGAAGTGCGCGAACGCGTTGTCCGGCTCCCGCTCGAGGACGATGGTGAACTCCAGCTCGGCGGGCCGTAGTTGCGCGGCCGCGAAGAAGGCACGCGCGCGCAGCAGCCGTGCGGCGGTGTTCTCGGGGTGCGCGGCGATGACTCCGTCGAGCAGCTTCACCGCGCCCCGCGGGTCCCGTGCGGCGAGCAGCTGCTCGGCGGCACGGTAGTCGATGACGTGAGTCTCCGGAGAACGTCCGGTCGAACCGCTGGTATCGGGCACGGAAAAGTCCTTCCCTCACTCAAGCTGTTCAACGCCGCGACCGTGGCTGATATTCCCCATCCGTTACGGCGTCGGGGACCCGGATCCGCTACGGCGTCGGGGACCCGGCCCGCTCCACGAGCTCCGCCCACACCTCGTGCACCCGCCGCCGCAGCTCCTGCAGCGGTACGTCGTTGTCGACGACGATGTCCGCGATCTCCCTGCGCTCCTCGCGCGTCGCCTGCGCGGCCATACGCGCGCGTGCGTCCTCCTCGCTCATCCCGCGCAGCCGCACCAGCCGGTCGAGCTGGGTCTCGGTGCTCGCGTCGACGACGATCACGACGTCGTAGAGCGGTGCGAGGCCGTTCTCCGTGAGGAGCGGGACATCGTGGACGACGACGGCGTCCTCGGGGGCGGCGGCCTCCAGCTCACGGGAGCGGGCGCCCACCAGGGGGTGCACGATCGCGTTCAGGGCGGCGCGCCGGTCCGGGTCCGCGAAGACGATGGAGCCCAGCTTCGGGCGGTCCAGACTGCCGTCCGCCGCCAGCACGTCCGGGCCGAAGGCGTCGACGACCGCCGCGAGCCCGGGAGTTCCCGGCGCCACGACCTCGCGCGAGATGCGGTCCGCGTCGATCAGCACGGCACCGCGCTCGACGAGCAACCGCGACACCTCGCTCTTGCCGGCGCCGATACCGCCGGTCAGGCCAACCTTCAACATGAGCGGAAGCTTAGAGCCTGCCGTCGACCACGGACCCGCTGGGAGTCGGCCGCGTCAGCCCTCGCCCTCCCGCTCCGCCAGGAACCGCTCGAACTCGCGGCCGATCTCGTCCGCGGAGGGGATGTCGGCGGCCTCGGCCAGCATGTTACCCCGGGTCTCCGCACCGGCGGCGGCGTCGTACTGGTGCTCGAGACCCTGGACGAGGGCGGTGAGTTCCTCGTCGCCCTCCTGGATCTGCCGGTCGATCTCCGTCTGGGTGCGGTGGGCGTCCGTGCGCAGGGAGTGCGCGAGGCCGGGCAGGACCAGTCCGGTCGCCGCCGTGACGGCCTCCAGGACGGTCAGTGCCGCGTCCGGATAGGGAGAGCGGGCGATGTAGTGCGGCACGTGCGCGGCGACGCCCAGGACGTCGTGCCCGGCCTCCATGAGGCGGTACTCGACGAGCGCTTCGGCGCTGCCGGGGACCTGGGCCTCGTCGAAGGGGCTGCGGTGGCCCGGGACGAGGTCGGTGCGGCTGCCGTGCGGGGTGAGACCGACCGGCCGGGTGTGCGGGACACCCATGGGGATGCCGTGGAAGTTCACGGACAGGCGGACCCCGAGCCGCTCCACGATCTGTTGGACGGCCGCGGCGAAGCGCTCCCACTCCACGTCCGGCTCCGGGCCGGACAGGAGCAGGAAGGGCGCCCCCGTGGCGTCCTGCACGAGCCGCACCTCGATGGCCGGCTCCTCGTACCCGCTCCAACGGTCACGCTTGAACGTCAGCAGCGGACGGCGCGCGCGGTAGTCCACGAGCCGGTCGTGGTCGAAGCGCGCGACGACCTGGTGGGGCAGCGAGTCGAGGAGCCGGTCGACGATCTGGTCACCGGTTTCGCCCGCGTCGATGTATCCGTCGAAGTGGTAGAGCATGACAAGACCGGCCGACTCCTGAGCCAGCGCCATGTCGACGACGCCCAGCCCCTTCGGCTCCCATGCGTACAAACCCTGCGGATCAAGCACTTGGACCGCTCCTCCTCGTGTTCACACATCTCAACGCGCGTGGAGGCGTGGGCATTCCCGCTCCGGGCCCGTGATCAGCTGAGTCGAGCGGAAACTCCCCGAGGGGGGCGGGGCTGTGTCCATATGCGGCTCCGCCACGTGGGCGCGACCAGCCCCCACCGGCCGGCAGCCGAACGACAGAACACTCCCCCGGCACCACTGAGGGCCCGCACCTCGAAAGGTGCGGGCCCTCAGTGGTTATCGGCTAAGCCTCAGCGGCTGCGATCAGCTCTGGCCACCGGCCAGCTTCTCGCGGAGAGCGGCCAGCGCCTCGTCCGAGGCCAGCGCACCGGAGTTGTCCGGGCCCTCGGAGGAGTACGAACCGCCGCCACCGGCGGCCGGAGCCGCACCCGCCGCGTCGCCGCCCTCGGCAGCGGCCTTCTCGTCCGCTTCGCGGGACTTGATGACCTGCTGCTGGTGCTGCTCGAAGCGGGTCTGCGCCTCGGCGTACTGGGTCTCCCACGCCTCGCGCTGGGTCTCGTAGCCCTCGAGCCAGTCGTTGGTCTCGGGGTCGAAGCCCTCGGGGTAGATGTAGTTGCCCTGGTCGTCGTAGGACGCGGCCATGCCGTACAGGGTCGGGTCGAACTCGACCGAGGCCGGGTCGGCACCGAAGGACTCGTTGGCCTGCTTCAGCGAGAGGCTGATGCGACGACGCTCGAGGTCGATGTCGATGACCTTGACGAAGATCTCGTCGTTGACCTGGACGACCTGCTCCGGGATCTCCACGTGGCGCTCGGCCAGCTCGGAGATGTGGACCAGACCCTCGATGCCCTCGTCCACGCGGACGAACGCACCGAACGGAACCAGCTTCGTGACCTTGCCGGGCACGACCTGGCCGATCTGGTGGGTGCGGGCGAACTGCTGCCACGGGTCTTCCTGGGTCGCCTTCAGCGACAGGGAGACGCGCTCGCGGTCCATGTCGACGTCGAGGACCTCGACCGTGACCTCCTGGCCGACCTCGACGACCTCGGAGGGGTGGTCGATGTGCTTCCAGGACAGCTCGGAGACGTGAACCAGACCGTCGACGCCACCCAGGTCCACGAAGGCACCGAAGTTGACGATCGAGGAGACCACACCAGAGCGGACCTGACCCTTCTGGAGGGTCGTGAGGAAGGTCTGGCGGACCTCGGACTGGGTCTGCTCCAGCCAGGCACGGCGGGACAGGACCACGTTGTTGCGGTTCTTGTCCAGCTCGATGATCTTGGCCTCGAGCTCCTTGCCCACGTAGGGCTGGAGGTCGCGAACGCGGCGCATCTCGACCAGGGAGGCCGGGAGGAAGCCACGGAGGCCGATGTCGAGGATGAGACCACCCTTGACGACCTCGATGACGGTACCGGTGACGATCCCGTCCTCTTCCTTGATCTTCTCGATGGTGCCCCAGGCACGCTCGTACTGGGCGCGCTTCTTCGAGAGGATCAGGCGGCCTTCCTTGTCCTCCTTCTGGAGAACAAGGGCCTCGATCTCGTCACCGACGGCGACGACCTCGTTGGGGTCGACGTCGTGCTTGATCGAGAGCTCGCGGCTCGGGATAACGCCTTCGGTCTTGTAACCGATGTCGAGCAGGACCTCGTCCCGGTCGACCTTCACGATGACGCCGTCGACGATGTCGCCGTCGTTGAAGTACTTGATCGTCTCGTCGATCGCGGCGAGGAAGGCTTCCTCGTTACCGATGTCGTTGACCGCTACCTGCGGGGTGGTGGCGGTGGTCTCGGTGCTGCTCGTCATGTGGGAAAGGGCTCCGGTACGGACATTGAAGTCGTAGGTACTGCTTACGCCGGGAGCCCGTTTCGCTCTGCAGAAGCCGGACAGCCAAGGAAGCGCCACACAAAACCGCACGTGGCGCCTCGACAACCGAGGGGACATACAACAGATGCGAGCGCAGCCTGCTACGTCTGAGGTGCGCAGGCCCGCAGCGCAACTTGTAGCATACGGGGGCAGCCGGGCAGGGTCAATGCGCGAAGGCGCACACCCGGGGCAGATCGCCGCATAACCGGCACAAGAAACGTTCCACGAGGCCAGGCAGGCCGGAAAGACCTCTCCCGCGACACGCCCCTGACGGGATGGACGGAAGAGTACGACGAGGGAGCCGATCATCCAAGAGCCCGATGCGTTCGAACCGGAAGCCACCCGGCGTGACGCCGATGTCACGGAGAGCTCCCGAGCCAATCGGGGCTGGTGGGACCGTAACGCGGACGAGTACCAGGTCGAGCACGGCACGTTCCTGGGCGACGACCGCTTCGTGTGGTGCCCCGAGGGCCTCGACGAGGTGGAGGCGGAGCTGCTGGGCCCGCCTGAGGAGCTGAAGGGCAAGGACGTCCTGGAGATCGGCGCCGGCGCCGCCCAGTGCTCGCGCTGGCTGGCCGCCCAGGGGGCCCGGCCGGTCGCCCTGGACCTCTCCCACCGCCAGCTCCAGCACGCGCTGCGCATCGGCGGATCGTTCCCTCTCGTGTGCGCCGAC
The DNA here is from genome assembly GCF_056436655.1 of Streptomyces sp. NPDC043427. Lineage (NCBI taxonomy): Bacteria > Bacillati > Actinomycetota > Actinomycetes > Kitasatosporales > Streptomycetaceae > Streptomyces > Streptomyces sp. NPDC043427. The sequence continues at coordinate 115,976 of NZ_JBWKCC010000001.1, forward strand.
GCGGGTGCGCTGCCCTTCGCGGACGCCTCCTTCGACCTGGCCTGCTCGGCGTACGGGGCGCTGCCGTTCGTGGCCGACCCGCGCCTGGTGCTGCGTGAGGTGCGCCGGGTGCTGCGTCCGGGCGGCCGCTTCGTCTTCTCGGTCACCCACCCGATCCGTTGGGCGTTCCCGGACGAGCCGGGCCCCGAGGGGTTGTCGGTGTCCGCCTCGTACTTCGACCGCACGCCGTACGTCGAGCAGGGTGAGGACGGCCGCGCGGTGTACGTCGAACACCACAGGACGCTCGGCGACCGCGTCCGCGACATCGCGGCGTCCGGCTTCCACCTCGTCGACCTCGTCGAGCCGGAGTGGCCGGCCTGGAACTCGTCGGAGTGGGGCGGTTGGTCGCCGCTGCGCGGAAACCTGATCCCGGGGACCGCCATCTTCGTGTGCGAGCGGGGCTGAGGGTGCCCCTCACACACGCGGGGGGCTGTTTCCAGGGGCGTACGACACTAGGGGCGTGATCCGTTACGACGCTCTCGAGGCGCTGCCCGTACGCGGGGCCCTGCCGACGCTGAACGACGCGCTGGAAGGGCATGGCACTGCCGTGCTGGTGGCGCCGCCCGGCACCGGCAAGACGACGCTGGTGCCGCTGGCGCTGGCTGGGCTGCTGGGCGAGGGGCCGGCGCGGCGCGTGGTCGTGGCCGAGCCGCGGCGGATCGCGGCGCGGGCGGCGGCCCGGCGGATGGCGTGGCTGCTGGGCGAGAAGGTCGGCGAGAGCGTCGGCTACACCGTGCGCGGGGAGCGGGTGGTCGGCCGGCACGCGCGCGTGGAGGTCGTCACGACCGGCGTGCTGCTTCAGCGGCTGCAACGGGACCAGGAGCTCGCGGGCGTCGACGTGGTGCTGCTCGACGAGTGCCACGAGCGGCATCTGGACGCCGACACGGCGGCGGCCTTCCTGTGGGACGTACGGGAGACGCTGCGGCCGGAGCTGCGTCTGGTGGCCGCGTCGGCGACGACCGACGCCGAGGGATGGGCGCGGCTGCTGGGCGGGGCGCCGGTGGTGGCGGCGGAGGGTGCGGCGCATCCGGTGGAGGTGGTGTGGGCGCCGCCGGTACGGCCGGTACGGCCGCCGCACGGCATGCGGGTCGATCCCGCGCTGCTGACCCACGTGGCGTCGGTGGTGCGGCGGGCGCTGGCCGAGCGGTCGGGGGACGTCCTGTGCTTCCTGCCGGGCGTCGGTGAGATCGCGCGGGTCGCCGGGCAGCTCGGGGAGTTGCGCGATGCCGGGGACGTGGAGGTGCTCCAGGTGCACGGGCGGGCGCCGGCGGCCGTGCAGGACGCGGTGCTGTCTGCGGGTGTGCGGCGCCGGGTCGTGCTCGCCACATCGGTGGCCGAGTCGTCGCTGACGGTTCCGGGTGTACGGGTGGTCGTCGACTCGGGGCTGGCGCGCGAGCCCCGTGTGGACCACGCGCGCGGGTTGAGCGCGTTGACGACGGTACGGGCCTCGCAGGCGGCGGGACGGCAGCGGGCGGGTCGTGCCGGGCGTGAGGCGCCGGGGGCGGTGTACCGCTGCTGGGCGGAGGCTGAGGACGCGCGTCTGCCGCGTTTCCCGTCCCCCGAGATCAAGGTGGCCGACCTGACCGCGTTCGCCCTGCAGGCGGCGTGCTGGGGTGATCCGGACGCCTCCGGTCTCGCCCTGCTGGACCCACCGCCGGGCGGTGCGATGGCGGCGGCTCGCGGCGTTCTCCGCGCGGTCGGCGCGATCGACTCGGTCGGTCGAGCCACGGACCGGGGCGGGCGTCTTGCGCGGGTCGGCCTGCATCCCCGCCTGGGGCGTGCGCTGCTCGACTCGGCGCCGGTCGTGGGTGCGGAGCGGGCCGCGGAGGCCGTGGCGCTGCTGAGCGAGGAGGCGCCGCGGGAGTACGGGGACGACCTCGCGTCAGCTTTGCGGGCGGCCCGGCGCGGGGGTGACGCCTACGCGGGTCGGTGGCGCGCGGAGGTACGGCGCCTGCGAGCCGTCGCCAAGGAGTTTGTCCACCCGCCCACCCACGGCTCCCATCCGCAAGAGGGGAACGGGAAGGGGACACTCACGCCTCCGCGCGGCCTGGAGACCGGCGTGGCCGGGGCGCAGGGCGACGTGGGCGGGCCGGCGACGGAAGGCGCGGACGGGCAGGTGGGCTGGGGGACCCCGGAAGCGAGCGTCGCTGGCGCACGGGCCGAGCTCGGCTCGGAACGGGGCCTCGCGCGCGGGCAAGCCGTCCCAGGTGGCCCTGAAGCGGATGCCGACGGCGCGCAGGCCGAGGGCGGCTCGAACGTGAACCCCGCGGGTGGGCAAGCCGCGCCGCGTGGCCCGGAAGCGGGCGTCGGCGGTGTGCAGGGCGGCATCCCTGGCTTGGTTCGGGGTGGTGGCACGTTCCGGGATGACTTCGTCGTCGGGCTTGTCAGTGCTCTTGCCTTTCCGGAGCGGGTGGCGAAGGCCGACGGGGGCTCCTATCTCATGGTGTCCGGTACCCGCGCCGAGCTCCGGGACGGGAGTGAGTTGCGGGGTGCGCCCTGGATTGCGGTCGCGGTCGCGGATAGGCCTGTGGGCAGGGGGCACGCGCGGGTGCAGCTCGGGGGTGTTGTGGACGAGGGGGTCGCGCGGGTGACCGCGGTGGCGCTGCTCGGCGAGCGGGACGAGGTGCGCTGGACCGGCGGGGATGTCGTCGCGCGGCGGGTGGAGCGGCTGGGGGCGGTGGAGTTGGCGGTGCGGCCGTTGGCGGACGCCGACCCCGGGCTCGTACGGAACGCGCTGGTCGAGGGGCTGCGGCAGGAGGGGTTCGGGGTGCTGCGGTGGTCGCCGGAGGCGGGCGTGCTGCGGCAGCGGCTGGCCTTTCTGCGGCTGCAACTCGGGGAGCCCTGGCCGGACGTGTCCGAAGAAGCGCTCAACACGCGCGTGGACACGTGGTTGGAGCCCGAGTTGAGCAGGGCCCGGCGGCGCGCGGACCTTGCGAAGATCGACGCGGGGGACGCCCTGTCCCGGCTGCTTCCGTGGGCCTCGGGGGAGGCCGGGCGGCTGGACGAGCTCGCGCCGGAGCGGATCGCCGTACCGAGCGGGTCCAGGATCCGGATCGACTACGGCAATCCCGAGCAGCCCGTCCTCGCCGTGAAGTTGCAGGAGATGTTCGGGCTGGAGCGGTCGCCCACGGTGGCGGGTGTGCCGTTGCTGGTGCACCTCCTCTCCCCCGCCGGGCGGCCCGCGGCCGTGACGGCCGACCTCGCCTCCTTCTGGAAGGAGGGCTACAAGGGCGTACGGGCGGAACTGCGCGGCCGGTATCCGAAGCACCCGTGGCCCGAGGACCCCGCCACGGCAGAGCCGACCCGGCACACCAACGCACGCCTCAGGCGGTGACCGGTTCCGGCTCGGTGGGGCGTGTGGGCACCGGATCGGCCGGGCGGCGTCCGCGCGCCTCCAGGTAGAGGGAGAGGGCCAGCAGCAGTACGCCCAGGGTGAGGAAGCCCCACGGCAGGTACGACGTCATCAGCAGCACCAGCGTGCGGTTGGACTTGACGAGGTCGACCGTGTGCTCGATGTAGTCCTCGCGCATCTTCACGTGCCCGGCGAAGGCCGTCACCTTCTCGCGGCCGCCGAGCAGCGTGCCGCCACGCAGTTCCTCCTCGTGGATCTCCTCGCCGTTGACGGGTGCACCGGTGAGGGGTTCGACCCAGAACCTGCGGACGGTGGTGTACCAGCGGGTCGTGCCGGTCTTGGCGACCGTCTCGGGCGTGATGCCCTTAACGGGCATGGTCCTGGGCATCCTGACCTTCGTCCAGGGGATGGTCTGCTCGAAGTAGTAGACCTCCACGCCGCGGAAGTTCCGGGTGCCCTTGTAGTGGATGGGGGCCGTCACGCGTGCCTGGGCGTCGAAGTACGCGTAGTCCCGTTTCTCCGTCAGGAACGGGAACTTGAACTCGATGCCCTCTCGTCTGACGGGGTCGCCGTCGACCATCTCGCCGGTGGCGTGGACGGGTTCCTGGGTGTGGGCGTCGAAGATGTAGCGCTCGGGGACCTTGGAGACCATCTTGCCGTCGGGGCCCTGGATGTAGGAGAGGCCGTCCCAGACGACGACGTCCCTTCCCGCCGTCTTCTCGATCTTCTCGGCGGCCTCGACGTTGCCCTTGAGGGTCTGCACGATGGTGACCTCGGGGACGGTGCGGGCCCGCATGCTGCCGTAGTCGAGGAGGGTGGCGTTCTTCGCCTCCAGGACCATGTCCTGGTACTGCCCGGCCGGGATCTTGGCCAGGCGCGGGAAGGCGTACCAGCGCGTGAGCGGTGAGAGTGCCGCGAAGAACACGGCGAGGGCGAGCAGCACCAGACTGGCCTTGCGGCGCATCTCGGCCTCCTTCCCGAGTGGACGGTCACGGGTGTGCGGGCACCGTGGTCAGCAGCGGCTTGGGGGACGTGTGACCGGTCGGTGTGCCGATCGCGGTGAGGGTGAACATCAGGGCGAGCGCGACGGCGAGGCCGGTCGCGGCGGCGATCAGGGCGCGCATGCGGGCCTCCCGGCGAAGCAACCACGGAAGCTGATGGGTCGTCAGGTCGGGCACCGTAGCAACGGGCGCGTGAGATGAGAACACGTCGCACACTACGACGGCGCCCCTCCCGGCCGGGAGGGGCGCCGTCGTCGTACGGAGACTGGCCGGTCCTACGCGGTGGGGCTCGGCGATGTGCTGTCCGAGGGAGTCGCCGACGTGCTCTCCGAGGGGGTCGCCGACGTGCTGTCCGACGGGCTCGGGGACACCTCGGGCGCCGTCACGGTCAGTTCGACCGTGAGGGTCGCGCCACCGGTGGTGGTGATGCGCATCAGGAACGTGCCGGTGGCGTCGTCGGCGTACAGCTTCGGCAGCGTGAGCAGGCCGTTCGCGTCCGTCTGCAGGCCCGTCAGGGTGCGGACGGTCTTGCCGTCGGCGTCCTTGAAGTAGGGGCCCTTGTCGTTCGCGGTCGCGTCGTCCGCCGACTTGATGAGGGTGGCGGTGGCGGCGACCTTGTCCGCCACGGCGCCCTTGTAGGTGGCCTTCACCTGGACCAGGTCGGCGAACTCGCCGCCCGCGACGCAGGTCAGGGCGGTGCCGCTGGTGCGGGCGAGGGCGTCGGCGGCGCGGGCGGTGACGGTCGCCTTGTAGTCGAGACCGGGCAGCGTACGGCCGACGACGACGGCGCGGACCGTGAAGTCACCGGTCTTCTCGCCCGCCTGGAGCAGGGGCGTCACGGCGACGCCGGAGCTGTTGGTGGCGACCGTGGCGACGCTCTCGCCGCCGGTGAAGGTGGCGTCGGTGTCGCCGACGATGGTGAAGCGGACCCTGACCTTGGCGACGGCCGTGCCGGACTTGGTCTCGGCGCGGGTGCTGATCCTCTTGGTGAACCGGTCGCCGGCGGTCGCCGTGAGCGTGGCGGTGCCCGCGTCCTCGAGGTGATCCACCGTGTCGGTGGGCGTCGGGGCGGGGGTGCCGGGCGGGGTCGGCTTGCTGGGCGTGCTCGGGTCGGTGCCGGGGCTTGTCGAGCCGCCGCCGGGCTTGTTCGGCTGGGGGCTGGGCTTCGGCTTCTTCGGCGGCTCGGTCGACGGTGAGGGGCTGGTGCTCCCGCTCGTGTCGTTGTCGCTGCGGTTCGACGGGACGCTGCCGGAGCCGTCCGGGATCTCGTGGGTGCCCTTGCGGTAGTACTCCAGCCACGACAGGACCAGGTTCAGGTAGTCCTGCGAGTTGTTGTAGCTGAGGATCGCGCGGTTGAGGTCGGACTGGGTGGACAGGTCCCAGCTGTTGCGGCACAGGTAGTGGCCGGCCGCGAGCGCGGCGTCGTAGATGTTGTTGGGGTCCTTCTTGCCGTCGTCGTTGCCGTCGCGGCCCGCCCAGGCCCAGGTGGACGGAATGAACTGCATAGGGCCGATGGCCTGGTCGTACGCGCTGTTGCCGTCGTACGCGCCGTTGTCGGTGTCCTTGATGAGCGCGAAGCCGTTGCCGTCGAGCTGCGGGCCGAGGATCGGCGAGACGGTGGTGCCGTCCGCGTTGACGCGGCCGCCGCGGGCCTGGCCCGACTCGACCTTGCCGATGGCGGCGAGGAGCTGCCAGGGCAGGTTGCAGCCCGGCTTGGACGAGGCCAGCTCGGCCTCGGCCTTCTTGTAGGCGTCGAGGACGGTCGCGGGGATGCCGGCCTCGGACGTGCCCGGGTCGGCCGGGGTGGTGGCGCTCGGACTCGGCGAGGGCGTCGGGCTGTTCAGCGGCGGCAGGTCCGTGTAGTACGGCGAGTTGCCGGTCGCGCTGCCGTCGGCGTTCGCACTGGGCGTGGACTGGGCGTCGGCGGTGGACTGTCTGCCGGGTTCGTCGGTCGTCACTCCCGGCGCCTGGGAGGCGGACAGAGCCGCGACCGCAGCCGCGGCCACGGCGGTGGTGAACGCCGTCTTGCGGAGCCTCACGCCGAATTGCGCCGCCATAGAGTGAACCCCTCCCGTGGACGCCTGAGCGCCCGTGTCCTGTATGCCCTGCTCGGCCCGTACTTCGCCCTGTGCTCGACTCCGTACCTCGACCTGTTCTGACGATCGACCCGCCCCCGGGGTTGCACGCGTGGAGCGTTCGTGTCGCCGGTCGGCCTGGGTGCGGCCAAGTTGTCCTACTTGTACTGCCCCCGACACGGGGGCCCAGGCGACCCTACGACAACTCGCTTTACATGGACACCTGTTCGCACCCGATTTTCACCGGTTGGCCATCCCGCATACTGGACGGAGTTGATCAGTGGGTCGGGGGGAACCGGCCGACGTCCGTCCCGGGGGGCCCAGTTGCCGTTCACTCTGAGCCATGCGGCCGCCGTGCTGCCCGTCGTACGCACCGACGGAACAGGCCGGGGGCGACTGGTGCCTGCCGTGCTCGTCGCGGGTTCCTTCTCCCCCGACATGACCTATTACGCGGCGAGTGTCCTGTCCGGGGCGATGGAGTTCGGTGACGTCACTCACTCCTTCCCGGGCGTGTTCTCGGTCGACGTGCTCATCGCCTGGGCGCTGGTGGGGCTGTGGCTGCTGGTGCGCGAGCCGCTGGTCGCGCTGCTGCCGCGGGCCCGGCAGGGGCGGACGGCCGCCCTGCTGCGCTGCGGGACGCCACGCGCGCGCGTGCGTACGTCCCTGGTGCTGTGGTGGTACGTCTCCGCGGTGCTCGGCGCGCTGACGCATGTCGTGTGGGACGCGTTCACGCACCTCGACCGGTGGGGTATGCGGCTGTTTCCCGTCCTGGGGCAGGAGGTGGCGGGCTCGCCGCTGTACTGGTATCTGCAGTACGGCGGTTCGGCCGTGGCCGCAGTCGTCATCGCCGTGTTCCTGCTGCGCGCGCTGCGTCGGGCGCCCTCGGGTGAGCCGGTGGGCGTTCCCGCGTTGTCGCTACGCGACCGGTGGTGGGCCGGTGCGGTGATCGGCGGGTGCGCGGTGGTGGCGGCGGTGCAGCGGGCGACGCGGTGGTGGGAGTACTGGGGGTCGCGGGCCAAGCCGTGGGAACTGATCCCGACGGTGTGCTTCGGGGCGGGCGCCGGGCTGGTGCTGGGGCTGCTGCTGTACGCCGTGGGAGTCCGGGTCTGGCGTCCGGCTGCCCCGGGTGTGATCGGGCGGCCGGAGGGGGTCAGCGTGGAGCGGAGCCGTCCGGGCGCTCGGTGAGGGGAGCGACGAACACGGTGAGGGTGCGGCGGGGCTGGCGGGGCCGCCCCGGGAGCCGTGCGAGGAGCAGTGCCAGGTAGCCGACGAGGTGACCACGGGCCAGGCCGGCCCACAGCCGCCAGGAGCCTTGCGACTCGGGGTCCGGCGACAGCCGGGCGGTGATCTTGCGCCGGAATGCCGTGAGGGACTGGCGTGCGGCTGTGGCCCGGGTGGTCGGGATGCGGGCGCTGCTTGCGCGCGGCGCGAGAGCCGGGACCGTGGGGAGCGGCGCGAAGTGCGCCGCTTTGGCGTTGACCTGCGTGTTCGCCATCGCCGGGGATTGGGCGCGTGCGGGTGCCGTCCGGCGGTGAAGCATGCGTATACCCATGGGCGCATCTTGGCGGGCCCGGACGGTGCGGGGCCTTCTGGCGGGGGCCACGCGAGTGAGGGGGCCTGCGGCGGCGGGGCCGGGGGCGGGCTGGTGTGGTCCGGCTTGTCGTGCGGGTGGGGCGCTCGTCCGTGCTGCGGTCGTCGGATCCGCCGGACCGCGCCGCCGTGGTGAATCGACGTTGCGGCGGAGCAGGGAAGGGCGGCGACAATCAACGGTGTGGCCCGGCGGGGCCGCGCTCGGTGTGAGGGAGGCACCGGGGGGCGAACGGCGCGGGCGGCCCGGGCGGCCCGGTCGAAGCCGCGCTCGGCGAGGAAGCCCCGGCCGGTGCCGGCCACCTGGTGCCGAGCCCGCCCGCACCCGTGCGTACTCGGCACCTCTCGGAGGCTGAGCGTGTTGCGAACGTCCCGCCTCACCCTGCGACGCCCGGCACGCACGCTCGCCGCGTTGCCGGGATCGCCCACATACACCCAGTACGCGGGCGAGCCTCCGCCTTGCGATCGCACGCACCGGACGCCGCAGGGCCCGCCCTGCGGGCGGACGACGGGACGTTCGCAACACGCCCTAGGGCCTTTCGTTTGGATCAGGTCGCAGGGAAGTGATGGGGGCTGTTCGACGCTCACCGGCGTGATCCAGACGACAGGCCCTAGTGGGCCGCCGATTCCCAGTCCGGGCCCACGCCGACCGACACGTCCAGGGGGGCGCGGAGCTGGACGGCGTTGGCCATTTCGTGGCGTACGACTTGTTCTGCGGCCTCGCGTTCGCCGGGGGCGATTTCGAGGACGATTTCGTCGTGAACCTGGAGGAGCATGCGGGAGCTGAGGTTCGCCTCGCGCAGGGCACGGTCCACGTGGAGCATGGCGATCTTGACGATGTCGGCCGCGGTGCCCTGGATGGGCGCGTTGAGGGCCATGCGCTCAGCCGCCTCACGGCGCTGACGGTTGTCGCTGTTGAGGTCGGGGAGGTACCGGCGGCGCCCGAAGAGGGTCGCCGTGTAGCCGGTCGCCCGGGCCTCGTCGACAGCCCGGCGCAGATAGTCGCGTACGCCGCCGAAGCGCTCGAAGTACGCGTCCATCAGGGCGCGGGCCTCGGCCGCCTCGATGTTGAGCTGCTGGGACAGGCCGAAGGCGGACAGTCCGTACGCCAGGCCGTAGGACATCGCCTTGATCTTGCGGCGCATCTCGGCGTCCACGGCGGCGGGCTCGACCGCGAAGACCTGGGAGGCCGCCGTGGTGTGCAGGTCCTCGCCGGAGGTGAACGCCTCGATCAGGCCCGCGTCCTCGGAGAGGTGGGCCATCACACGCAGTTCGATCTGGCTGTAGTCGGCGGTCATGAGGGATTCGAAGCCCTCTCCGACCACGAAGCCGCGCCGGATCGCCCTGCCCTCGTCCGTGCGGACCGGGATGTTCTGCAGGTTCGGGTCGGTCGACGACAGGCGGCCGGTCGCGGCGACCGTCTGGTTGAAGCTGGTGTGGATACGGCCGTCCGCGGCGACCGTCTTGATCAGGCCCTCGACGGTGACGCGGAGCTTCGCCTGTTCGCGGTGGCGGAGCATGATGACCGGCAGTTCGTTGTCGGTCTGGTTCGCGAGCCAGGCGAGGGCGTCGGCGTCCGTGGTGTAGCCCGTCTTGGTCTTCTTCGTCTTCGGCAGGCCGAGTTCGCCGAAGAGGACTTCCTGGAGCTGCTTGGGCGAGCCGAGGTTGAACTCGTGCCCGGCCGCCGCGTGGGCCTCCTTCACCGCCTGCTGCACGGCGCCCGCGAACATCTGCTCCATGGCCTCCAGGTGGGCCCGGTCGGCCGCGATGCCGTGCCGCTCCATGCGGGCCAGCAGTGCGGAGGTGGGAAGCTCCATGTCGCGCAGGAGGTCCGCGGCACCGACCTCCTCGAGGCGCCCCCTGAACGCCTCGCCCAGGTCGAGGATCGCGCGGGCCTGCACCATCAGGGCCTCGGCCTCGGCGCCGTCGTCCGCTCCGAAGGCCAGCTGGCCGTCGGCCGTGGCGGCGGGGGCCAGCTCCCGGTGGAGGTACTCCAGGGACAGCGCGTCCAGATCGAAGGAGCGGCGGCCCGGCTTGACCAGGTAGGCGGCGAGCGCGGTGTCCATGGAGACGCCGGCGACGCTCCAGCCGTGCTCGGCGAAGACGCGCATCGCGCCCTTGGCGTTGTGCAGGACCTTGGGGCGGTCCTGGGCGGCCAGCCAGGCCGCGAACGCGTTCTCGTCGGCCTCGTCGAGCTGGGACGGGTCGAACCAGGCGGCCGCTCCGCCGCCGGCGGCGAGCGCGACCTCGGCGACGGAGCCGGTGCCGAGCGCCCAGGTGTCGACGGTGGCGACGCCGAGCGGCGCGCCGGCGTGCTCGGCGAGCCAGTCGGCCAGCTCGCCGGTGGCCAGCACCTTGCCCTGCAGCTCCACGCCGGCGTCGATGACCGGGGTCACCTCGGCCTCCTCGGCGCCCGGGTCCACGGCGAGCAGCCGCTCCCGCAGCGAGGGGTTGCGGATCTCCAGGGTGTCGAGGACCATCGCGACCGTCTTGCGGTCGTAGGCGGTGCGCTCCAGGTCAGCGACGGTCTTGGGCAGCTCGACGGTGCGCACCATCTCCGTCAGGCGGCGGTTGAGCTTGACCGACTCCAGGTGGTCGCGCAGGTTCTGTCCGGCCTTGCCCTTCACCTCTTCGACGCGCTCGACCAGGTCCGCGAACGAACCGAACTGGTTGATCCACTTCGCGGCCGTCTTCTCGCCGACACCGGGGATGCCGGGGAGGTTGTCGGACGGGTCGCCGCGCAGCGCCGCGAAGTCCGGGTACTGGGCGGGCGTCAAGCCGTACTTCTCGAAAACCTTCTCCGGGGTGAAGCGGGTCAGCTCGGAGACGCCCTTGGTCGGGTACAGCACGGTCGTGTGCTCGCTGACCAGTTGGAAGGAGTCGCGGTCGCCGGTGACGATCAGCACTTCGAAGCCTTCTGCCTCGGCCTGGGTGGCGAGGGTGGCGATGACGTCGTCGGCCTCGAAGCCGTCGACGGCGAACCGGGAGACGTGCATCGCGTCGAGCAGCTCGCCGATCAGCTCGACCTGGCCCTTGAACTCGTCCGGGGTCTTGGAGCGGTTCGCCTTGTACTCCGTGAACTCCTCGGAGCGCCAGGTCTTGCGGGAGACGTCGAAGGCCACCGCGAAGTGGGTCGGCGCCTCGTCGCGCAGCGTGTTCGCCAGCATCGACGCGAAGCCGTAGATCGCGTTCGTCGGCTGGCCCGTCGCGGTGGTGAAGTTCTCCGCGGGCAGCGCGAAGAACGCGCGGTAGGCCAGCGAGTGCCCGTCCATGAGCATCAGGCGCGGGCGGTCGTCGCCGGGGCTGTTGTCGGTCTTCTTCGATGCTGTCTCTGCCACGCCCCCGATCCTGCCACGGCCCACTGACAGTGGAGCACACCGCCGGTGGCAGGAACCGGCGCAGCCGGGCCGCCCGCCAGGTCAGGACGTCACGGGCGCGGGCTGCTCCTCCACGTCCACCACCTCCACCACATCCGACATGTCCGCTCCATCCGAAATGCCAGATGCGCGATAACCCTCGGCCTGGAAGTCGAACAGGCGGGCGTACTGTCCGTCGGCGGCCATGAGTTCCTCGTGGGTCCCCTGTTCCCTGATGCGGCCGGAGTCCAGGACGACGATGGTGTCCGCCTGTCGGACGGCTCCCAGGCGGTGGGAGACCAGCAGGCTGGTGCGGCCCGCGCGGTGCCGGTTCGGACGGCGGTGGATCTCGTGCTCCGCCTCGGCGTCGAGACCCGCACTGGGCTCGTCGAGGATGAGCAGGTCGCTGTCCCCGCGCAGGAGGGTGCGCGCCAGCGCGACGCGCTGCCACTGACCGCCGGACAGCACGACACCGGCGTGCGGGAAGAGTCCGCGCACCACGACCCCCATCAGGCTGTCGGCCGGGAACGGGCCTCGGTGCCGGGAGTCGATGCTGTCGAGACGGTTGCCGCCGAGCACGGCGAGGGCCCCCGGTGCGGGGTTCCCGGCGCCGGGCACCCCGGCCGGCAGGGGAACGCCCGACAGGGCCGCGACCCGCTTGACGTTCAAGATCCGGCCGTCGGCGCCCGCCGTCGCCGCCGGGCAGTAGGGCCTGTCAGCGGGGATTCCAGCACCACGACGTCGCCCGCTCTCATCTGCCCGGGCCGTCTTCGTCTGACGAGGAGGCGGTCACCGTGCGCCATGCTCATGGCCTCGACGGTGACGACCACCAGGTTCCTGCGACACCACAACAGCGCCGCGGAGGTTTACACCCCTGCGGCCCGCGGCCCGCAGCAGGTGGCGCGCCGCTCTCTCCGGCTCCGCGAACCGGTCGGGAAGCAACGCTGACATTGGGACGTGCGAGGATCCATGACGTACCCCCCGTGTGTCCGTGAAGGAGAGTGCGCGATGGCGACGAAGCCACCCAAGAGCGATCCGGTGCAGGACGCGCCTCAGGTCGCCGAGCCGAAGCACGCGGCGGCGGGGCTGCCGGCCATCGGGCACACCCTGCGCATCGCCCAGCAGCAGATGGGAGTGAAGCGCACCGCGCTGACCCTGTTGCGGGTCAACCAGAAGGACGGCTTCGACTGCCCGGGCTGCGCCTGGCCTGAGCCGGACCACCGGCACAGGGCGGAGTTCTGCGAGAACGGCGCGAAGGCGGTCGCCGAGGAGGCCACCCTGCGCCGGGTCACCCCGGAGTTCTTCGCCGCGCACTCCGTCGCCGACCTCGCGGGCCGAAGCGGCTACTGGCTCGGACAGCAGGGTCGCCTCACGCACCCCGTGTACCTCCCCGAAGGGGGAGAGCACTACGAGCCGGTGACCTGGGAACGCGCCTTCGACATCATCGCCGAGGAGATCACCGCCCTCGGCTCCCCCGACGAGGCCGTCTTCTACACCTCGGGACGCACCAGCAACGAGGCCGCGTTCCTCTACCAGCTGTTCGCGCGGGAGCTCGGCACCAACAACCTGCCCGACTGCTCCAACATGTGCCACGAGTCGTCCGGCTCGGCCCTGTCGGAGACGATCGGCATCGGCAAGGGCAGCGTCCTGCTGGAGGACCCCTACAAGGCGGACCTGATCATCGTCGCCGGTCAGAACCCGGGGACGAACCACCCGCGCATGCTCTCCGCGCTGGAGAAGGCCAAGTCCAACGGCGCGAAGATCATCAGCGTCAACCCGCTGCCCGAGGCCGGCCTGGAGCGCTTCAAGAACCCGCAGACCCCGCAGGGCATGCTCAAGGGTGCCGCGCTCACCGATCTGTTCCTGCAGATCCGCATCGGCGGCGACCAAGCCCTCTTCCGTCTCCTCAACAAGCTGATCCTCGACACACCGGGCGCCGTCGACGAGGAATTCGTCCGCGAACACACCCACGGCTACGAAGACTTCACCGAAGCCGCCCGCGCCGCCGACTGGGACGAGACCCTCGCGGCGACCGGCCTGCCCCGGCAGAAGATCGAGGAGGCCCTGCACATGGTCCTCGCCTCGCAGCGCACCATCGTGTGCTGGGCCATGGGCCTCACCCAGCACAAGCACTCCGTGCCCACCATCCGCGAAGTGGTCAACTTCCTGCTCCTGCGCGGCAACATCGGCCGGCCGGGTGCGGGCGTGTGCCCGGTGCGCGGCCACTCCAACGTGCAGGGCGACCGCACGATGGGCATCTTCGAGCGGCCCGCCCCCGCCTTCCTGGACGCCCTGGAGAAGGAGTTCGGCTTCGCACCCCCGCGCGAGCACGGCTACGACGTCGTACGGGCCATCCGCGCCCTGCGCGACGGCGAGGCGAAGGTGTTCCTCGCCATGGGCGGCAACTTCGTCTCCGCCTCGCCCGACACCGACGTCACCGAGGCGGCCATGCGGCGCGCCCGCCTCACCGTGCACGTGTCGACGAAGCTCAACCGCTCGCACACCGTCACGGGCGCGCGTGCCCTGATCCTGCCCACCCTGGGCCGCACCGAGCGCGACCTTCAGGGCGGCGGCGAGCAGTTCGTGACCGTCGAGGACTCCATGGGCATGGTGCACGCCTCCCAGGGCCGCCTCGACCCCGCGAGCCCGCATCTGCTGTCGGAGCCCGCCATCGTCTGCCGGCTGGCGCGCCGGGTGCTCGGGACGGACAGCAAGGTGCCGTGGGAGGAGTTCGAGAAGGACTACGCGACGATCCGCGACCGCATCGCGCGCGTCATCCCCGGCTTCGAGGACTTCAACGCGCGCGCGGCCCGCCCCGGCGGCTTCACCCTCCCGCACGCCCCGCGCGACGAGCGCCGCTTCCCGACAGCCACGGGCAAGGCCAACTTCACGGCCGCGCCAGTGGAGTACCCCGAACTGCCCGAGGGCCGACTGCTGTTGCAGACGCTGCGCTCGCACGACCAGTACAACACCACGATCTACGGCCTGGACGACCGCTACCGGGGCATCAAGAACGGCCGCCGAGTGGTGCTCGTGAACCCCGAGGACGCCCGCGCGCTCCGGCTCACGGACGGCTCGTACGTCGACCTGGTCAGCGAGTGGAAGGACGGCGTGGAGCGGCGGGCACCGGGCTTCCGCGTCGTGCACTATCCGACCGCGCGGGGCTGCGCCGCCGCGTACTACCCCGAGACCAACGTCCTCGTCCCGCTGGACGCCACAGCCGACACCAGCAACACCCCGGCGAGCAAGTCCGTCGTCGTGCGTCTGGAACAATCGACCACCGACTGAGCGTTTGCTCAGTCGGTTGGGCCGGCCGGCCCGACCGCTCCCGACGAATGGAGACCGGGCCCCATGGGCGAGCAGCAGTTCGTTAAGTTCCCGCCGGAGGTCATCGACGAGTACGCGGCGCTCGGCGTCGACCTCCAGGCCCTGTTCTCCGCGGGCCACCTCGGGACGCGCATGGGCGTGGAGATCGTCGAAGCCTCGGCCGAGCGGGTCGTCGGCACGATGCCGGTCGAGGGCAACACCCAGCCCTACGGCCTGCTGCACGGAGGCGCCTCCGCGGCGCTCGCCGAGACCCTCGGGTCGATCGGCTCGATGCTGCACGCCGGCAGCTCCAAGATCGCCGTCGGCGTCGACCTGAACTGCACCCACCACCGCGGCGTCCGCTCCGGCCTCGTCACCGGCGTCGCCACCCCCGTCCACCGGGGACGCACCTCGGCGACGTACGAGATCGTGATCAGCGACGAGGCCGGCAAGCGCGTGTGCAGCGCGCGCCTGACGTGCGTGCTGCGGGATCTGAACCCCGGCGACGCGGCACCGGTGCGCGCGGCGGACTGACGACGGGGACGGCCTCCCGTGACCGCACGCGGCGGCGGGAGGCCCGGCATCAAGGCATGCCCACGAGTGAGTTCACCGGCCGGACACGGCAGCCCTACTCGCACCGCACCGTCAGCAGGCGTACGAGCGGCCCATTGCGGCGTAACTCTGTGTAATAAGCGTGCAATACAAGCCTACGACTTCCCTCTGAGTCCGTTTTGTGCGGGACAACCTCTCGGAACTCCCACAAGTCGCCTGTGACAACGATTTTCCGTCATCACCAAAACACCCGAGACACCTGAACGGGCTAGTGACGATCCTGCATGTTCTCAACATGTGGACAGGATGAATCAGCCTGAAATTCGCTTTTCCACCCGCTCAGTACCGCTCTGCATTACCTCGTGTCATAACAAGAGCGTCACAGCCTTGGTCAGACTCTCCTCCACCTTCCCTTCACCCGCTTAGAGTCACGCCCAGTCACCGCGCGGTCGAAAAGTCACTTCGACCTGGCGCTCGACTCGGCCTCTTCCAGGGGGGAGAGCCGCCCATGGAAAGGACTGGAACGTGCGTCAACGTTCGCTCATCGCCATCACCGCCGCGCTGTCCGCGGGAGCACTCACCCTCACCGCCTGCGGCTCGCGCGACGACAACAAAGGTGGAGACAGCAGCAAGAAGACCGAGGTAATCATCGGCGTCGACGCACCGCTGACCGGTCAGAATTCCGCCACGGGCCTCGGCATCCAGGGCGGCGTCCAGGTCGCCGTCGACGACGCCAACAAGAACAACCTCGTTCCCGGCGTGACGTTCAAGGTCGTCGCCCTCGACGACAAGGCGGTCCCCGCCAGCGGCCAGCAGAACGCCACCCAGCTCGTCAACAACGAGAAGGTGCTCGGCGTCGTCGGCCCGCTGAACTCCGGTGTCGCCACCCAGATGCAGCAGGTCTTCGCCACCGCCAACCTCGTTGAGATCTCGCCGTCCAACACCGCGCCCGAGCTCACCCAGGGCAAGAACTGGCAGACGAAGAAGGAACGCCCCTTCAAGACGTACTTCCGCACCGCCACCACCGACGCCCTCCAGGGCGGGTTCGCAGCCGACTACGCGTACAAGACGCTGAAGAAGAAGAACGTCTTCGTCGTCGACGACAAGCAGACCTACGGCGCGGGCCTGGCCAAGCTCTTCAAGGCCGGCTTCACCAAGGCCGGCGGCAAGGTCACCGGCGAGGACCACGTCAACACCGGTGACACCGACTTCTCCGCCCTCGTCACCAAGATCAAGAACTCGAAGGCCGACCTCGTCTACTACGGCGGCCAGTACGACGAGTCCATGAAGCTCACCAAGCAGCTCAAGGACGCCGGCGCAAAGATCCCGCTCTTCGGCGGCGACGGCATGTTCACCCCCACCTACATCGAGACCGCCGGCAAGACCGCCGAAGGCGACCTCGTCACCTCCGTCGGCGCACCCGTCGACTCCCTCCCCTCCGCCCAGGACTTCATCAAGAAGTACAAGGCAGCAGGCCTCAAGGGCGACTACGGCACCTACGGCGGCTACTCCTACGACGCCGCGACCGCCATCATCAAGGCCATCGCCAACGTCGTGAAGGACGGCAAGGTCCCCTCCGACGCCCGCGCCAAGATCGTCGAAGAGGTCCAGAAGACCAAGTTCGACGGCGTCGCAGGCCCCGTCGCCTTCGACGAGTACGGCGACACCACCAACAAGCAGCTCACGGTGTACCAGGTCGTCGACGGCAAGTGGAAGGCCGTCAAGAGCGGCACGTTCAACGGCTGATCCCAGCCCGCAGACGGAACCGTCACCCAGAACCACCACGGGCCGCGCAACCGACCACCCGTCACCGCGCGGCCCGCTTCCACGCCCCTTGCTCACACCCACCCACATGGAGGCCATGCGGTGAACACCCTGCCGCAGCAGCTGGCCAACGGGCTGTTCCTCGGCTCGATGTACGGGCTGATCGCCATCGGCTACACGATGGTGTACGGCATCGTCCAGCTCATCAACTTCGCCCATGGCGAGATCTTCATGACCGGCGGCTTCGGCGCGCTCACGGTCTACTTCTACGTCCTGCCCGACGGCACATCCATGTGGATAGCCCTGCCGGCGATGCTCATCGGAGGCGGACTCGTCTCCGTCCTCATCGCCGTCGGAGCCGAACGCTTCGCCTACCGCCCCCTACGCGGCGCACCACGCCTGGCCCCCCTCATCACCGCCATCGGCCTCTCCCTCGCACTCCAGCAGGCCGTCTTCAACTGGTACCCGAACGCCAAGACCGACCGCAACTTCCCCCAGCTCGACTTCGGCCCCTGGCACCTCGGCTCCATCAACATCCAAAGCGGCTCGGCCTTCGTCATCATCGCCGCCCCGCTGTGCATGGCCGCCCTCGCCTTCTTCGTCCGCCTCTCCCGCACCGGCCGCGCCATGCAGGCCACGGCCCAGGACCCGGACACCGCCCAGCTCATGGGCATCGACACCAACCGCATCATCGTCATCGCCTTTGCCATCGGCGGCTTCTTCGCCGCCGTAGCCGCCGTCGCCTACGGCCTGCGCTACGGCCAGATCAAGTACGACATGGGCTTCCAGATGGGCCTCAAGGCCTTCACCGCGGCCGTCCTCGGCGGAATCGGCAACATCTACGGCGCCATGATCGGCGGCCTCGTCCTCGGCCTCGCCGAAACCATGGCCACCTCCTACATCGACGGCATCCCCGGCATGCAGCAGCTCGGCGGCGGCGGCTGGGCCTCCGTGTGGGCCTTCGTTCTCCTCATCCTCGTCCTCCTGTTCAGGCCACAAGGCCTCGTCGGCGAACGCGTCGCGGACAGGGCGTGACCACCATGACGACCACCTCCACCACCGCAGACGCCCAGCGGGGCCTCATCGCCCTGCCGCAGTCCGCCGCCCGCGCCCTCATCGCCGTCGGCGCCATCGGCACCATCGCCAGCACCTACATGTCCTGGACCTGGACCTCCGACTTCCCCGGAGACCTCACCTACTACGGCTCCCCCGCCGGACTCCAGATCCTCGCCCTGGTCGCGGGCGTCCTCACCCTTCTCTACGCCCTCACCCGCTGGAACGTACGCGGCCTCACCTGGCTCAACCCGGCCGGCGCCACCGCACCCGTGGTCCTCGCCGCCGCCTCCGCCTTCGCCGTCAGCTGGTTCAGTGCCCTCGCCATCGCCATCGACCTCGGCGGTCTCGTCAACCTCGAACCCGGCGCCTACGTCGCCGCCGTGGCCTCCCTCCTCGCACTCCTCGGCGCTCTCGCCCTGCCCAGCCCCGGCGACACCGCCAAAGCCTGGATCAGCAAGCCCGACATCATCCCCCCGGCAGCCGAACTCCCCGCCTGGGCCGAACGCCTCGTCATCACCGGCGCCACCGCCGCCGCGCTGATCGTCTTCGCCTACGGCATCGGCGTCGACCCCGACGCCAGCGAAACCTTCATCGGCTACCTGCTCCTCGTCGTCCTCGGCTCCTGGGCACTCCTCACCGCCGGCCTCTTCGACCGCGTCTCCGCCCTCAACGCCCGGCACAAGGGATTCGCCACCTCCATGGCCTTCCTCGCCGCCGCGGCCTTCCCCTTCGTCGAGAACAACGAACACAACGCCAACCTCGGCGTGAACATCCTCGTCGTCGCCACCGTCGCCCTCGGCCTCAACATCGTCGTCGGCCTCACCGGCCTCCTCGACCTCGGCTACGTCGCCTTCCTCGGCGTCGGCGCCTACGCCGCGGCCCTCGTCTCCGGCTCCGAGTTCTCCCGGTTCTCCGGCGTCCAGTTCCCCTTCTGGGCCGCGATGCTCACCGGCATGGCCGCATCGCTCGTCTTCGGCGTCCTCATCGGCGCCCCCACCCTGCGACTGCGCGGCGACTACCTCGCCATCGTCACCCTCGGCTTCGGAGAGATCTTCCGCATCACCGTCAACAACCTCGACGGCTCTTCCGGACCCAACATCACCAACGGCCCCAACGGCATCTCGATGATCCCCGACCTGGACATCTTCGGCTTCAACTTCGGAACCTCGCACGACGTCGGCTCCATCACCATCGGCCGCTTCGCGAACTACTTCCTCCTGATGCTGATCATCACCGCGATCGTCGTCCTCGTCTTCAACCGCGCCGCCGACTCCCGCATCGGCCGCTCCTGGATCGCCATCCGCGAAGACGAGACCGCCGCCACCGCCATGGGCATCAACGGCTTCCGCGTCAAGCTCATCGCCTTCGCCCTCGGCGCCTCCCTCGCCGGCCTCGCAGGCACCGTCAGCGCCCACGTCGGCTACAGCGTCAACCCCGCCCCCTACCAGTTCGCCGGCTCCGTACCACCGAACTCCGCCTTCCTCCTCGCAGCGGTCGTCCTCGGCGGCATGGGCACAGTGAACGGCCCCATCCTGGGCGCCACACTCCTCTACCTCCTCCCCGAGAAGCTCAGCTTCCTCAAGGAGTACCAACTCTTCGCCTTCGGCATCGCCCTCGTGATCCTCATGCGCTTCCGCCCCGAAGGCATCATCGCCAACCGGCGCCGACAGCTCGAATTCCACGAGACAGGCCAGCTCGACATCCCCGAACAAGGCCTTCCCGACACCACCGTCGGCGTCACCAAGGCAGGGGCGTGACCACATGACCACCACCACGGCCACCAGCCCCGTCCTCGAAGCCAGCGGCGTCACCATGCGCTTCGGCGGACTCACCGCCGTCCACGACGTCGACCTCACCGTCAACAGCGGCGAGATCGTCGGCCTCATCGGCCCCAACGGCGCAGGCAAAACCACCTTCTTCAACTGCCTGACCGGCCTCTACGTCCCCACCGAGGGCACGGTCTCCTACAAGGGCACCGTTCTGCCGCCCAAGCCCCACCTCGTCACCAGCGCCGGCATCGCCCGCACCTTCCAGAACATCCGGCTCTTCGCCAACATGACCGTCCTGGAAAACGTGCTCGTCGGCCGCCACACCCGAACCAAAGAAGGCCTCTGGTCCGCACTCCTGCGCGGCCCCGGATTCCGCGCAGCAGAAGCCGCCTCCCGCGAACGGGCCATGGAACTCCTCGAGTTCATCGGCCTCGCCCACAAAGCCGACCACCTCTCCCGCAACCTCCCCTACGGCGAACAGCGCAAGCTCGAAATCGCCCGGGCACTGGCGAGCGAGCCGGGTCTCCTCCTGCTGGACGAGCCCACGGCCGGCATGAACCCCCAGGAGACACGGGCGGCCGAGGACCTGATCTTCGCCATCCGCGACAAGGGCATCGCCGTCCTCGTCATCGAGCACGACATCCGGTTCATCATGAACCTCTGCGACCGCGTCGCCGTGCTCGTCCAGGGCGAGAAGATCGTCGAAGGACCCGCCGAGGTCGTCCAGGCCGACGAACGCGTCATCGCCGCCTACCTCGGCACCCCCTTCGAAGGCGCACCAGGCGCGGAGGAAGTCGCCGAAGTCGAAGCCGCCGAGGCCACGGGAGCGCAGAGCAACACGAGCAAGGAAGGAAGCGCCCAGTGACCGCACTCCTGGAGGTCGAGGACCTCAAGGTCGCCTACGGCAAGATCGAAGCCGTCAAGGGCATCTCCTTCACCGTCGAAGCCGGCCAGATCGTCACGCTCATCGGCACCAACGGTGCCGGCAAGACCACCACCCTGCGCACCCTCTCCGGGCTCCTCAAGCCCAGGAGCGGCCAGGTGATCTTCGACGGCCAACCGCTCAAGAACATCCCCGCCCACAAGATCGTCTCCCTCGGCCTCGCGCACTCCCCCGAGGGCCGCCACATCTTCCCCCGCCTGACCATCACCGAAAACCTTCAGCTCGGCGCTTTCCTCCGCAACGACAAAGAAGGCATCGAGAAGGACATTCAGCGCGCCTACGAACTCTTCCCCATCCTGGGGCAGCGCAGGAAACAGGCGGCAGGCACCCTCTCCGGCGGCGAACAGCAGATGCTGGCCATGGGACGCGCCCTCATGTCCCAGCCGAAACTGCTCATGCTCGACGAGCCCTCCATGGGCCTCTCGCCGATCATGATGCAGAAGATCATGGCGACCATCGCCGAGCTCAAGGCCCAGGGCACGACCATCCTGCTCGTAGAGCAGAACGCCCAAGCGGCACTCTCACTCGCCGACCAGGGCCACGTCATGGAGATCGGAAAGATCGTCCTCTCCGGAACCGGACAGGACCTCCTCCACGACGAGTCGGTCCGCAAGGCCTACCTCGGCGAAGACTAGTCCCGCCCGGCCCACACGACTGAGGCCCGCACCCCACTTCTCCGGGGGCGCGGGCCTCAGGCGTGTCTGCCTCCGGGCTCAGCCCTTGCCGGCCTTCTTCTCATCCGCGTCCAGAATGACCGCCTCCGCGACCTGCTGCATCGACATACGCCGGTCCATCGACGTCTTCTGGATCCACCGGAACGCGGCCGGCTCCGTCAGCCCGTACTCCGTCTGGAGGATCGACTTCGCCCGATCCACCAGCTTCCGGGTCTCCAACCGCAGCGTGAGGTCCGCGACCTCCTTCTCCAACTCCTTCAGCTCCGTGAACCGCGACACGGCCATCTCGATCGCCGGCACGACGTCACTCTTGCTGAACGGCTTCACGAGATACGCCATCGCACCCGCGTCCCTCGCACGCTCCACGAGGTCGCGCTGCGAGAAGGCCGTGAGCATCAGCACCGGGGCGATGCCCTCTTCGGCGATCTTCTCGGCGGCGGAGATGCCGTCGAGCTTGGGCATCTTCACGTCGAGGATCACGAGATCCGGCTGGTGCTCCCGGGCGAGCTCGATGGCCTGCTCCCCGTCACCGGCCTCGCCGACGACCGAGTAGCCCTCCTCCTCCAGCATCTCTTTGAGATCCAGCCGGATCAGGGCCTCGTCCTCGGCAATGACGACACGGGTCGTCAGCGGAGGCACGTGCGACTTGTCGTCGTCGGGCGCGTCTACGGGCTGTGGCGACTCGGGGGAGGTCACGGGGGCTCCTTGTTCAGGCAGGGGTGGTGCTGACAAGAGCGTACCTAGCTGCGGTAAGGTGGGTGCGCGGAGGGTCAGGGGAAACCTTTGATTCTGCGAGCCCCGGTAGCCCAATTGGCAGCAGGCAACGGATTCAAAACCCGTACAGTGTCGGTTCGAGTCCGACCCGGGGCACTTTTCCTTCGATTCTAAGGTTGCCACTAAGGAAGCGGATGTTCCCGTTCTCGTGAACATCCGCTTTTTTGCTGCGTGTCGTCACGATCACTCTCACAGAGTGGCCGCATGTACAACGTCAGCACACGCAAGCGAGCACTCGCGCTAGTCGCACAGGGCCGCAGCCTGAATTCGGTGAGCCGAGAGATTGGTATCTCACGTGCCGCAGTCCGTTCCTGGCAATCCCGGCTCGAACCGCTGGCCCGCATGGCGGCTCCGCCACCCGGCCCACCGGCCGACGAGGTCTCGTACGCCTACCTGTTGGGCCTGCATCTCGGCGACGGCTGTATCAGCGCGCACCCGCGCGGCACGGGCCATTACCTTCGCATCGCGTGCGCCGACGCATGGCCCGGGCTGATCGACGCCTGCGAGAACGCGATGCGCGCGGTCAACCCCTCGCACCATGCCTACCGCACGCAGGCTCAGGGCTACGTGTCGGTAGTCGGCTATTACCCGCACTGGCCCCATCTCTTCCCTCAGCACGGCCCAGGGAAGAAACACGAGCGCCCTATCGCCCTCAAGCCCTGGCAGCAAGCCATCGTCGACGCCCACCCCTGGGAGTTCGTCAGAGGCCTCATCCACTCGGACGGTTGCCGCACCACCAACTGGACCACACGGCTGGTCCGCGGTGAGCGCAGGCGCTACGAATACCCCCGGTACTTCCACGTAGGCCCCAAACACTGACACTCTCCCCTACTTGTCGTCCTCCCCGATGTGATGCACCCGCACCAAGTTGGTCGTCCCCGACACCCCAGGAGGCGAGCCCGCCGTAATCACCACCACGTCGCCCCGCTGACACCGCCCGTACCGCAACAGCAACTCGTCCACCTGGTCGACCATCGCGTCCGTCGAGTCGGCCTCCGGCGTCAGGAACGTCTCCACGCCCCACGTCAGGTTCAACTGCGAACGCGTCGCCGGCTCCGGGGTGAAGGCGAGCAACGGGATCGGCGAGCGGTAGCGGGACAACCTGCGCGCCGTGTCGCCCGACTGAGTGAAGGCGACCAGGAACTTCGCGCCGAGGAAGTCGCCGATCTCCGCTGCCGCTCGGGCGACCGCGCCGCCGTGGGTGCGGGGTTTGTTGTGGTCGGTCAGGGGCGGGAGGCCCTTGGCCAGGATGTCCTCCTCGGCCGCTTCGACGATCTTGGCCATCGTGAGGACCGTTTCCACCGCGTGCTTGCCGACGCTCGTCTCGCCGGACAGCATCACCGCGTCCGTGCCGTCGATGACCGCGTTGGCGACATCGCTGGCCTCCGCCCTCGTCGGGCGCGCGTTGTCGATCATCGAGTCGAGCATCTGCGTAGCGACAATCACCGGCTTCGCGTTCCGTTTCGCCAGTTTGATCGCGCGCTTCTGGACGATCGGGACCTGCTCCAGCGGCATTTCGACGCCCAGGTCGCCCCTCGCGACCATGATGCCGTCGAAGCAGGCAACGATGTCGTCGATGTTGTCGACGGCCTGGGGCTTCTCCACCTTGGCGATGACGGGGAGGCGACGCCCCTCCGCGTCCATGATCCGGTGGACGTCTTCGATGTCCTTGCCGCTGCGGACGAAGGACAGGGCGATGATGTCGAAGCCCATGTGGAGGGCCCAGCGGAGGTCCTCCTTGTCCTTCTCGGAGAGGGCGGGGACGCCCACGGCCACGCCGGGCAGGTTCAGGCCCTTGTGGTCGGAGATGAAGCCGCCCTCGACGACCCGTGTGTGGACGCGGGGGCCGTCGACCGACGTAACCTCCAGGCCGACCTTGCCGTCGTCCACGAGGATGCGTTCGCCCGTCGTCACGTCGCCGGCCAGCCCGGAGTAGGTGGTTCCGCAGATGTGGCCGTCACCCTGCACGCCCTCCTCGACCGTGATGGTGAAGACGTCGTCGCGTTCGAGAAGTACGGGGCCTTCGGTGAAGCGGCCGAGTCGGATCTTCGGTCCTTGAAGGTCGGCGAGGATTCCGACGCTGCGGCCGGTTTCGTCGGAGGCCTTTCGTACGCGCCGGTAGCGTTCCTCGTGCTCGGCGTAGGTGCCGTGACTGAGGTTGAATCGGGCGATGTCCATTCCCGCGTCGACCAGGGCTTTGATCTGGTCGTACGAGTCGGTGGCGGGGCCCAGAGTGCAGACGATCTTCGCTCGGCGCATGTTTCGAGCTTATGACTTACTCATGGGTAGGGAATTGGCCGCACATGACCACTCAACAACCTTTGGGGAAAGGGTCTTTGACAAGTGTTGAATTGTGCGGCGGGGTGCTCCTATGAGCATCACAATGTCGGGGGCGCCATCGTGAAGCGCGCGTTGATCGCCGCCTGGACGCGTTGGCGCTGGGGTTCGAGGTCCAGGGGTGCGGCGGCGGTTTCCTCGGAGGCCGCTGCGGACATCGAGCGCATGCGTCCGCCGGGGGCCGCAGGGTAGGCCGGCCTGGGAGCCTCGGCTCCGATGTCGGCGAGTTCAACCAGGGCGGCCAGGGACGTACCGAGTGCCTCCGCGTATTCACGGGCGCGCTGGACCGCTTCGCGTACGGCTTGTTGGCGGGCTTTGCGGTGGGCGGGTGAGGTGGGGCGCAGGTGCCACCAGGGGCCGGTGACGCGGGTGAGTTCGAGGTCGGCGAGGCGGGTGGTGAGTTCGCCGAGGGCGGTGAAGTCGGTGAGTTCGGCGGTGATGTGGACGCTGCCGTGGTAGGTGCGGACGTGTTCGCCGCGGCCGCGTTTGGCGAGTTCGGGTGTGATGGAGAAGGCGCCGGTCTCGAGGCGTTCGACGGCGTTGCCGTAGGACTTGACGAGGTCGAGGACGGTGGTGTTGCGGCGGGTGAGGTCGTCGAGGGCGGAGCGGCGGTCGCGGCCGCGGGCGGCGACGGTGATGCCGATGCGGGCGATTTCGGGGTCGACTTCGAGGTGGGCCTCGCCGCGGACGGCGATGCGGGGTGCGTCGGGGGTGCCGTAGGGGACGTGGGTGGGTTCGTCGGGCGAGGTCATACGCCCCACTCTGTCACGTCTTTGCTGGTTACGGGCTTGCGGTTGGTCGATTAGGTCACCAATTCGAAACCTCTGGGACCTGTTGCCGTCCGTCATGAACGGGTCAGAATCTACGCGCGTTGTTGACTTTCCCCTAGGAGAACCAGACATGCCCTTGAACCGCCGGAAGTTCCTGAAGAAGTCGGCCGCCACGGGGGCGGGGGTGGCGGTCGCGGGGGCGGCGGCCGCTCCGGCGGCGCAGGCCGCGCAGGCCACGCAGACGAAGAAGCCCGCGAAGCGGTACGCGTTCACCGTGATGGGGACGACGGACCTGCACGGCAACGTCTTCAACTGGGACTACTTCACGGACAAGGAGTTCGACGACAAGGCGCACAACGACGTCGGTCTGGCGAAGATCTCGACCCTGGTGAACCAGATCCGCAAGGAGAAGGGTCGCCGCAACACCCTCCTCATCGACGCGGGCGACACGATTCAGGGCACGCAGCTGTCGTACTACTACGCGAAGGTCGACCCGATCACCGCCAAGGGCGGTCCGGTGCACCCGATGGCGCAGGCGATGAACGCGATCGGCTATGACGCGGCGGCGCTGGGCAACCACGAGTTCAACTACGGCATTCCGGTGCTGCGCAAGTTCGAGGAGCAGTGCCGTTTCCCGCTGCTCGGCGCCAACGCGCTGGACGCGAAGACGCTGCGGCCGGCGTTCGCGCCGTACAGCATGCACCGGCTGTGCACGCCGTTCGGGCGGGATGTGAAGGTGGCGGTGCTGGGTCTGACGAATCCGGGTATCGCGATCTGGGACAAGGCGAACGTGCAGGGGAAGATGACGTTCCCGGGTCTGGAGGAGCAGGCGGCGAAGTGGGTGCCGAAGCTGCGTTCGATGGGTGCGGACGTGGTGATCGTGTCGGCGCACAGTGGGTCGTCCGGCACGTCGTCGTACGGTGACCAGTTGCCGTACATCGAGAACGCGGCGGGGCTCGTCGCCGAGCAGGTGCCGGGGATCGACGCGATTCTGGTCGGGCACGCGCACACGGAGATTCCGGAGTACTTCGTCGCCAACAAGGAGACGGGTAAGCAGGTCGTGTTGTCGGAGCCGCTGAAGTGGGGGCAGCGGCTGACGCTGTTCGACTTCGAGCTGGTGTGGGAGAAGGGTCGCTGGGCGGTCGAGAAGGTGGCGGCGAAGGTCCTCAACTCGAACACCGTTGAGGAGGACTCGAAGATCACGAAGCTGCTCGGTGACGAGCACACGAAGGTCGTGGCGTACGTCAACCAGGTCATCGGGACGAACGCGGCCGAGATGACCTCGGTGGAGGCTCCGTACAAGGATGTCCCGATCATCGATCTGATCAACCACATCCAGGCCGACACGGTGAGGCAGGCTCTGTCGGCCACGGAGTACGCGGGGCTGCCGGTGTTGTCGCAGGCGGCGGCGTTCTCGCGGAGCGCGGTGATTCCGGCGGGGCAGGTGACGATCCGGGATGTGGCGGGTCTGTATCTCTTCGAGAACACGCTGGAGGCGCGTCTGATGACGGGTGCGCAGATGAAGGCGTATCTGGAGTTCTCGGCGAACTACTTCGTGCAGACGGCGCCGGACGCGGTGATCGACCCGGCGTTGCTGACGAACGCGAACGGTACGCCGGACTACAACTACGACGTGGTGAGCGGTCTGACGTATGAGATCGACATCGCGAAGCCGGCCGGGTCGCGGGTGACGGACGTGCGGTTCGAGGGGGCGCCGCTGGCGGACGACAAGCAGTTCGTGTTCGCGGTGAACAACTACCGGGCGAACGGCGGCGGTAACTTCCCGCATGTGGCGGCGGCGAAGTTGCTGTGGTCGAACTCGGACGAGATCCGTAACACGATGATCGCCTGGGTGAAGGCGAAGGGGTCGATCGACCCGGCTCAGTTCGCGTCGGTGGACTGGAAGCTGACGCGGAACGGTACGCCGGTGTTCTAGGGTTCCGGCTTCTGCGCCTCGCCTCGCCTTCACGGGCGGGGCGGGGCGCGAGCGTGGCGGGGGCCTCACCGCTTGGGTGCTTGGTAGCGCCTGGCGAGCGCGTGGCGTGGCTGGTTCTCATCGGTGTTTCCGGTCCCTGTGATCGGGAGGCCACGGCGTTGAGGACCAGGCCGAGGGCGGTGAGCACCGCACTCGGCGTCCAGCCACCCAGCAGCGGGGTGAACAACGCTGCGGGTCGATACACCTAGTGTCCGTCGACGAGTGGGGTGGGTGTGTGTGGTTGTCGGGTTCGGGGGACCTGGTTGTGGGGGTGGAGTCCGAAGGTGGTGAAGGCGGTTCGGGTGGGGAGGGGGTAGGTCTCCTTGCCGGTGAGGTCGTTGAGGATGGTGGCGCTGCGCCAGGCGGCGAGGCCGAGGTCGGGTGTGCCGACGCCGTGGGTGTGGAGTTCGGCGTTCTGGACGTAGACGGTGCCGGTGACGGTGGGGTCGAGGACGAGGCGGAAGTGTTCGTCGACGTGGGGGCGTTCGCTGTTGTCGCGTC
This sequence comes from Streptomyces sp. NPDC043427, assembly GCF_056436655.1. Taxonomy (NCBI): domain Bacteria; kingdom Bacillati; phylum Actinomycetota; class Actinomycetes; order Kitasatosporales; family Streptomycetaceae; genus Streptomyces; species Streptomyces sp. NPDC043427. The sequence goes on from NZ_JBWKCC010000001.1 coordinate 143,807, forward strand.
GGATGTAGGGGTCGAGTCCGGCGAGGATGCGGTCGAGGGGGCGTCGGCGGTGGCCGGTGGCGAGGACGACGGCGTCGGTGGTGAGGCGGGTGCGGGTGTTCTGCTGGGTGTGTTCGAGGTGGAGTTCGATTTTGGTGGTGGCGATGCGTCCTGCGGTGCGGACGCGGACGCCGGGGGTGAGGACTGCGGCGGGCCAGCCGCCGTTCAGGGTGCGGCGGTAGAGCTCGTCGTGGATGGCGGCGATGGTGTCGGCGCCGATGCCTTTGTGGAGTTGCCACTGGGAGGAGGTGAGGCGGTCGCGGACGGGTTCGGTGAGGGTGTGGAAGTAGCGGGTGTAGTCGGGGGTGAAGTGTTCGAGGCCGAGTTTGGAGTTCTCCATGGGGGCGAAGGCTTCGGTGCGGCCGATCCAGTGGAGGTTTTCGTGGCCCGGGGTGCGGTGACGCAGGAGGTCGAGGAAGATTTCGGCGCCGGATTGTCCGGAGCCGACGACGGTGATGTGGCCGGCGGCGAGGAGGGTGTCGCGGTGGGTGAGGTAGTCGTTGGCGTGGACGACGGGGGCGCCGGGGGTGTCGACGAGGGGGCGTAGCGGGTCGGGGATGTGGGGTTCGGTGCCGATGCCGAGGACGATGTTGCGGGTGTAGGTGCGGCCGAGGGCTTCGGCTTGTCCGTCGGCGTCGAGTTGGGTGTGGTCGACTTCGAAGACGTCGCGTTCGGGGTTCCAGCGGGCGGCGTCGACCTGGTGGCGGAAGTGGAGTCCGGGGAGGTGGGCGGCGACCCAGCGGCAGTAGGTGTCGTATTCGGCGCGTTGGATGTGGAAGCGTTCGGCGATGTAGAAGGGGAAGAGCCGGTCGCGGGTTTTGAGGTGGTTGAGGAAGGTCCAGGGGCTGGTGGGGTCGGCGAGGGTGACGAGGTCGGCGAGGTAGGGGACTTGGAGGGTGGTGCCGTCGATGAGCAGGCCGGGGTGCCAGTCGCAGTCGGGGCGTTGTTCGTAGAAGACGGTGTCGAGTTCGGTGAGGGGGTGGGCGAGGGCGGCGAGGGAGAGGTTGAAGGGGCCGATGCCGATGCCGACGAGGTCGCGGGGGGTGTCGGGGTCGGAGTGTGGGGGGTGTGGTGTGCTCATGTGGGGGTGTGTCCTTCCACCAGGGTGAGGAGGGCGGCCAGGTCGTCGGGCCGGGTGTGGGGGTTGAGGAGGGTTGCTTTGAACCAGAGGCGGTCGTCGCGGTGGGCGCGGCCGAGGACGGCCCGGCCGTCGGCGAGGAGGGTGCGGCGGGTGGCGGCGACGGCGGTGTCGGCGGCGGCCGTGGGGCGGAAGAGGACGGTGCTGAGGGTGGGCCGGTCGTGGAGTTCGAAGGCGGGGTGGGCGGCGACCAGGTCGGCGAGGGTGTGGGCCTGTGCGCAGATGTGGTCGACGAGGGTGCCGAGGCCGGTGCGGCCGAGGGTTTTGAGGGTGGCGGCGATTTTGAGGATGTCGGGGCGGCGGCTGGTGCGGGTGGAGCGGTCGAGGAGGTCGGGGAGGCCGGCGTCGGTGTCGTCGGTGGCGTTGAGGTAGTCGGTGTGGTGGTGCAGGGCGGTGAGGTCGTGGGGGTCGCGGACGGCGAGGAGGCCGGCGGCGACGGGTTGCCAGCCGATTTTGTGCAGGTCGAGGGCGACGGTGTGGGCGGTGTCGAGTCCGGTGAGTTTGGGGCGGTGGCGGTCGCTGAAGAGGAGGCCTCCGCCGTAGGCGGCGTCGATGTGGAGGCGGGCGTGGTGGGTGGTGCAGCGGGCGGCGATGTCGGGGAGGGGGTCGATGAGTCCGGCGTCGGTGGTGCCGGCGGTGGCGGCCGCGATGACGGGGCCGTGGATGTGGGTGAGGGCGTCGTGGAGGGCGGTGGGGTCGAGGGTGCCGGTGGGGGTGGGCACGATGACGGGGTCGGGCAGGCCGAGGAGCCAGGCGGCGCGGGGCAGGGAGTGGTGGGCGTTGGCTCCGCAGACGAGTTGGATGTGGGGGCCGTGTGTTTCGCGGGCGAGGAGGAGGGCGAGTTGGTTGGATTCGCTGCCGCCGGTGGTGACGAGTGCGTCGCTCGCTTTCGCGTGAGGGTAGATTTCCGCGGCGAGTGTTCTCGTGACCAGTGCTTCCAGCTCCGAGGCTGCTGGGGCCTGGTCCCAGGAGTCGAGGGAGGGGTTGAGGGCGGAGGCGGCGAGGTCGGCGGCGGTGGCGACGGCGAGGGGTGGGCAGTGGAGGTGGGCGGCGCAGAAGGGGTCGGCGGGGTCGGCGGCGCCTTCGGCGAGGGCGTGGACGAGGGTGTGCAGGGCGTCGGGGTCGCCGGTGTGCGGCAGTACGTCGCCGACGGCGGCCCTCAGGCGTGCGGCGACGGCGTCGGGGCCGCCTGCGGGGAGTGGTCCGCCGCGGGCGCGGGCGCCGCTGTGGAGGGCGTCGAGGACGGTGTCGAGCAAGGGCCGCAGTGCGCTGGGGCCTTCGGGGCCTGAGGCGAGGGGCGGCGTGCGCATGGGGCTTCTCCGGGGCGCGGGGCGAGTGGGGCTCGCCCCGCGGTGGGGTGTCCGCAGGGGGCTTCCAGCTTGTACCCGGATGCGACGACGCGCCCGAAAAGCCCAACGATCAGAACCCGAAAGAGGGTATGTCCGCTCAGGCCGGGAGTCGGGCCGGAGCGTCGGGCCGAAATGTCGGGCCGGAAGTCAGGCGGCCCTGAAGTCGTCCGCGTGGTCGGTGGCCCAGGTGGCGAAGGTGCGGGCGGGGGTGCCGGTGATGTCCTCGACGGTGGTGGTGATCTCCGGGGGTACGCCGACGGTGGCCGCGAAGGATGCCAGGAGGGCCTGCAGCATGGCGGGCGGCACGTGTGGGAAGAGTTCCGGGCCGGCTTCGTGCGGCGGTACCTCGACGAAGCGCAGGTCGCGGCCGAGGGCGTGGCCGATCGCGTCGATCTGCTCGGCGTTGGTGGTGGCCCGGGGGCCGGTGAGGCGGTGGACGGCGCCGGTGTGGCCGTCGTCGAGGAGGGCGCGTTCGGCGACGGCGGCGATGTCGTCCTCGTGGATGGGCGCGGAGAGTCCGTCCGCGAAGACGCCGCGGACGGTGTTCCCGGCGCGTGTCTGCGGCGCCCACTGGAGGGCGTTGGTGGAGAAGGCGTTGGGGCGCAGGAAGGTCCACTGCAGGCCGCTGTCGCGCAGTCGCTGTTCGACTGTGGCGTGCATGACGTGGATGGGGTGAGTCTCGTCGGCTCCCTCCTGGATGATCCCGGAGGACAGGAGTACGACGTGGCGTACGCCGGCGGCTTGGGCCGCGTCGAGCAGGTCGGCGGCCTGGATGTAGAGGAAGAGCTTGGTCACGCCTTTGAACGGGGCGGTGGGGTCGTCGTGGTGGAGCGGAACGACCTCGGCGGTCTCGGGCAGGTCGGCGCGCCGGGGGTCGCGGGTCAGCGCGCGGACGGGCCGGCCGGTGGCGGTGAGCCGTTCGACGAGGGCGCGTCCGACGTTTCCGGTGGCGCCGGTCACTGCGATCACGGGGTTTCCTCCGATGGGTCGGGGACTGATCGTCCTTGGCCCTGTCGAGCCTAGGAAGGTCGATCAGTCCCCCGCATCGTCGGCAAGGACCAGCCGTGCCCTACGTCGGTGGTCCTAGGGCGTGTTGCGAGAGTCCCGTTGGCCGCTCGAAGGGCGGGCCCTGCGGCGTCCGGTGCGTGCGATCGCGAGGCGGGGGGTCGCCCGCGTACTGGGTGGCGTACGTGGGTGATCCCGGCGACGCGGCGAGCGCGCGTGCCGGGCGTCGCAGGGCAGGCGGGACGTTCGCAACACGTCCTAGACCTCTCGGACGCGCAAGGCCCGTGCGAGGTCGTCGAGTTGGTCGGCGAGTTTGCGGCGCAGGGCGGGGATGGGGTCGGCGTCGCGCAGGCAGGCCTCGCCGTGGTGGAGGGTTTCGGCGTCGACGGCGTGGGCGGGGAAGGCCCAGCGGCCGGCGGCCTCGGCGATGGCGGGGCCGCGGCGGGCGGCGAGGGCGACGGCGTCCTCGTAGAAGCGGGGCACGTACTCCCGTACGAGGTCGGCCTGTTCGGGCTGCCAGAAGCCCTGGGCGGTGGCGGTGAACAGGTAGTTGGAGAGGTCGTCGCCGGTGAACATCGCCTCCCAGGCCTTGGCCTTGGTCTGCGGGTCGGGCAGGGCGGCGCGGCAGCGGGCGGCGCCCTCCTGGCCGGTGGCGCTGGGGTCGCGTTCGAGTTCGGCGGCGATGTCGTCCTCGTCGGTGGCGCCGAGGACGGCGAGGCGGCCGAGGACGCGCCAGCGCAGGTCGGGGTCGAGTTCGGGGCCGCCGGGGACGGTGCCGTCGGCGAGCCAGGCGGCGATGGTGTCGGGGTGGGCGGCGACGTCGATGAAGTGGCGTACGGCGATGAGGCGCAGGCCGGGGTGGTCGCCGTCCTCGGTGCGGCGGATGAGGTCGCGGCAGAGGGAGGCGAGGGTGCTGAGGGCGGTGGGCCGTTCCTCAGGGGTGAGGTAGCGGTCGGCGATCTGGGTGTGGGCGAAGGCGAGGACGCCCTGCACGAGCGCGAGGTCGGTCTCGCGTGGGAGGTGGGCGCGGGCGGTCTCCAGGTAGGCGGTCGGGGGGAGTTCGCCGTCGCGTACGGCGTCGCGCAGGGCGTTCCAGACGACGGCGCGGGTGAGGGGGTCGGGGAGGCCGGACAGGCCGGTGCGCAGGGCCTGGAAGGACTCGGGGTCGAAGCGGATCTTGGCGTAGGTGAGGTCGCCGTCGTTGAGGAGGAGCAGTGCGGGGCGCTTGCCGATGGGGTGGGGCTCGCTCTGCGGGATGTCGAGGTCGAGGCGGTCGCGCAGGGTGAGGCGGCCCTCGTCGGTGAGGTCCTGGTCGTAGAGGCCGACGGCGATGCGGTGGGGGCGGCTGCCGGTGTGGGCGACGGTGAGGGTGCGCTCACCGTTGTCGCCGGTGACGACGGGGGTGAGGGTGTCGACGCCGGTGGTGCGCAGCCAGGCGTCGGCCCAGTTGTGGACGTCGCGTTCGGTGCCGCTGGCGAGGGAGTCGATGAAGTCGGCGAGGGTGGCGTTGGCGAACTTGTGGCGGGCGAAGTGGGTGTTGATGCCGGCCAGGAAGTCCTTCTCGCCGAGCCAGGTGACGAGTTGGCGGAGGGCCGAGGCGCCCTTGGCGTAGGAGATGCCGTCGAAGTTGAGCAGGGCGGAGGCGGTGTCGTCGACGTTCTCGGGGGCGACGGGGTGGGTGGAGGGGCGCTGGTCGGCGTCGTAGCCCCAGGCCTTGCGGACGACGCCGAAGTCGGTCCAGGTGTCGGTGAAGCGGGTGGCCTCGGTGCAGGTCTGGTAGCCCATGTACTCGGCGAAGGACTCGTTGAGCCAGATGTCGTCCCACCACTTGAGGGTGACGAGGTCGCCGAACCACATGTGGGCCATCTCGTGGGCGATGACCATGGCGCGGGTCTGGCGTTCGGTGTCGGTGACGGCGGAGCGGTAGACGAACTCGTCGCGGAAGGTGACGAGTCCGGGGTTCTCCATGGCGCCGGCGTTGAATTCGGGGACGAACGCCTGGTCGTAGGAGTCGAAGGGGTAGGGCTCCTCGAACTTCTCGTGGTAGCGGTCGAAGCAGGCGCGAGTGACGTCGAGGATCTCGTCGGCGTCGGCGTCGAGGTGGGGGGCGAGGGAGCGGCGGCAGTGAATGGCGAAGGGCAGGCCGCGGTGTTCGGTGCGTACGGAGTGCCAGGGGCCGGCGGCGACGGCGACGAGGTAGGTGGAGATGAGGGGGGTGGGGGCGGCCTGCCAGCGGCCCTGCCCGTGGTGTTCGGTGATGCCGTTGGCGAGGACGGTCCAGGCTTCGGGGGCGGTGACGGTGAGTTCGAAGACGGCCTTGAGGTCGGGCTGGTCGAAGGCGGCGAAGACGCGCTGGACGTCATCCATGAAGAGCTGGGTGTAGACGTAGGTCTCGCCGTCGGTGGGGTCGGTGAAGCGGTGCATGCCCTCGCCGGTGCGGGAGTAGCGCATGCGTGCCTGGACGCGCAGTTCGTGCTCGCCGGCGGTGAGGTTGTTCAGTGGCAGCCGGTTCTCGTCCAGGGTGTCCGGGTCGAGGGGCTGTCCGTCGAGGGTGACGGAGCGCAGCTCGGCGGGCTTGACCTCGACGAAGGTGGACCCGTCCGACCGTGTGGTGAACCGGATGACGGTCTGGGACTCGAAGGTCTCGTCGCCGGTGGTCAGGTCGAGCTCGATCGTGTAGCGGTGGACGTCGATGAGCTGTGCTCGGGCTTGCGCTTCGTCGCGCGTCAGTACGGACATGGTGGACATGCTGCCTGATGGCGGGGCCATGGCACAGAGGCGGATCGGTACGCGCCCTATGTCCCGTCTCGCGCCGGAGCCGCCTGTTCGATGTCGCGCCGACCGGGCACGCGGGTGTCGGGGCGGGGCAGGGGGCGGCGGGGTGTGCGACGGGCGGGGTCGGTGGTGTCCTTTCCGGGGGCTTTGGCGGGGTCCTTGAGGAGGGCGCGGAGTTCGCGGACCTCTTGTTCGAGGGCGACGTGGCGTTGGTGTGCGTCGTAGAGGTAGCGCACCTTGGTGCGCAGGGCCCAGGGGTCGACGGGTTTCATGACGAGGTCGGCGACGCCGAGGCCGAAGGCGGTGGCGCTGAGTTCCTGGTCGGGGCCGAAGCCGGTGAGCAGGACGACGGGTATGTGCTGGGTCTGTTCCAGGCGCCGCATGTAGCGGACGACGTCCAGGCCGCTGACGCCGGGCATGCGCACGTCCAGCAGGAGGAGTCCGACCGGGCCGCGCAGTACCTGCTTGAGGGCCTCGTCGCCGCTGGTGGCGCGGCCGAGTCGGTAGCCGAGCGGGGCCAGGGCGTTCTCCAGTGCGTACAGGGTGTCCTGGTGATCGTCGACGATGAGGATCTTGGCATCAGACGGCATGGCCCGACGTCCCTCCCGCGGTGGGACAACCAGTTTACGTCCGGTTGTTGACGCGCAGTGCCCGTCGGTTGACGAGCGGTGCGCGGCGCATGCCGCCGCCGGTGCGCCGCCGTGTCCTGTCCGCGGTGGTGTCGGGCGAGGTCAGTGGGGTGCGGGTGCGGTGCCGTTGACGGTGTCCTCGGCGATGCTCTCGTGGTGGCGGATCACCTCGGCGATGATGAAGTTGAGGAACTTCTCAGCGAACGCCGGGTCGAGCTTGGCGCTCTCGGCGAGGGCGCGCAGCCGGGCGATCTGGCGGGCCTCGCGGTCGGGGTCGGCGGGCGGCAGCTGGTGGCGGGCCTTGAGGTGGCCGACCTGCTGGGTGGCCTTGAAGCGCTCGGCGAGCATGTGAACGACGGCGGCGTCGATGTTGTCGATGCTGGCGCGCAGCCGGGCGAGCTCCTCGCGGACGGCGGGGTCGACGTCGCCGTTGCCGCCGTTACCGGTGTAGCTGGTGGTCATGGATGTTCACCCTAGTCGTCGTGCTGGGTGGCTCTCAGCCCGGTCCGACCGGCGAGATCCGGCGCGGGCGGTGGGGATTGCCCGTGGATCGCCGGGTGTCCCCCGTGGATCGCCGGGTGTCCCCCGTGGATGGGTGGGGATCCCCCGTGGATCGGCGGTGTCCCCGTAGAGTGGATTCGGGTTCTGGGCGTCTTGGGGGTACGGGCGTGGCGAACGGCGGACCGGTCGAGCACGGCTACCCACATCTGGAGACGGTGCGGGCCGCGATCACCGCGCTGTACAGGCGTCTGTCGTACGACACGGTCCAGACGTTCGCGAGCAGTGTGGTCCCGGCCGATGTGGCGTTCTGCGACACGGACGACCTGTACATGGGGGCGCAGCGGGTGGCGCGTGAGCTGGTGCGCCACTACCGGCTTCCGGACGCGCGGATGGTCGTAAGTTTCCGGGAGATGAGGCACGCGGCGAACATCGAACTCGCGGCGGGGCCGGAGTACTTCGTGGAGTTGAACGACCGGTTCCGCACGCATCGGCGGGACATCGGGGCGGCGCTGGCCCACGAGATCATGCACGTCTATCTGCACCGCCTGGACCTGTCGTTTCCGGGGACGCGTGAGAACGAGATCCTCACGGACACGGCGACGACGTATCTGGGCGCGGGCTGGCTGCTCCTGGACGCCTTTCGGGAGGACGCGGCGTCCTCGCAGAAGCTGGGGTATCTGACGCCTGAGGAGTTCGGGTACGTGCTGGCGAAGCGGTCGCTGGTGTTCGGTGAGGATCCCTCGGTGTGGTTCACCAGTCCGCAGGCGTACACGGCGTATGTGAAGGGCATGCGGCGGGCCCGGCAGGACGAGCAGCAGCCGCCGTTGACGGCGGCCGGCTGGGCGGGCCGCCGCCGCTACGCCCGCGACCGCCGTCACGCCCAGGACCACGTCCCGGTGCCGCTCACGGGCACGCCGTACGCCTTCGCCCCGGACGCGCGCGGGCCACTGCGGGTGACGTTCCCGTGCCCCACCTGCCACCAGCGGATCAGGGTGCCGGTGCGGGGTCGGGTACGGGCGCGGTGCGGGTTGTGCCGGACGGTGCTGGAGTGCGACACGTAGGTGCCTACGGGGTCGTCCGCCGAGGCAGCGTCGTGCACAGGGCCGCGCAGAGGATGAAGCCGGCTGTCACCCAGGGCATCGCGGCGTTCAGTGCGCCGGTGGGGCCCTCGTTCGTGTGGGCGAAGAACACCGTGCCGATCACCGCCGCCCCGAGCGCGCCGCCGAACTGCTGCGCCGTGGAGAAGATCCCGGACGCGCCGCCCGCGAGGTCGTCCGGCACGGCGGACAGGACGACGTTGACCAGCGGCACCACCAGGAACCCGAGCCCCGCGCCGGCGATCACCAGGCCGGGTACGAGCGGCCACGCGCCGGTGTGTGCGTCGGCGGTGTCGTGGGCGGCGGCCCACACCCAGGCGAACCCGCCCGCCATCAGCAGCGCCCCGGCCGCGAGGACGAGCCGCCCGAAGCGTACGGCGAGCCCGTCGGCGGCCGGCGCGGTCAGGAAGCCGCCGACCGAGAAGGCCACGGTCAGCACACCGGCCTGCGTCGGTGTGTATCCCTCGCCGCCCTGCAGCCAGATGGCGAAGACGAGGAAGAAGCCCTGCATGCCGACTGAGAACAGCAGCTGGACCAGGACACCGACGGAGAAGGCGGGCAACCGGAAGGCGCGCCCCGGCAGCAGCGGCAGCGTCCCGTCGGCCCGGCGCCGCGTCTCGACGACCACGAGCCCGGCGATCGCGAGCACCCCGGCGGCGAGGCAGACCCAGCCCCACAGCGGCCAGCCGTACTCCCGCCCCTGTACCAGCGGCAGCACGATCGCCACCAGCCCGCCCGCCAGCACCAGGCTGCCGAGCGCGTCCGGCCGGCCCGCCGACCTCTCCCTGGTGGCCGGCACCAGGATCGTCCCGGCCACGAACGTCACCAGCGCGACGGGCACGTTCACCAGGAACACCGCCCGCCACCCCCACCCGAACAGGTCGGCGTCGGTGAGTACGCCGCCCAGCAGCAGGCCGATCGCCGAGGCGAAGCCGGCGACGGCCCCGTACATCCCGAAGGCCGCTCCGCGCTCCTTGCCCTGGAACAGGGTGCGGAAGGAGCCGATCACCTGCGGCACCAGCACCGCGGCCAGTACGCCCTGCACGGCCCGCGCTGCGATCAGCTGCCCCGGGGACTGCGCGATCCCGCACGCCAGGCTCGCCAGCCCGAACCCGGCGGTGCCGACGAGGAAGAGGGTGCGGCGGCCGTAGCGGTCGCCGAGGTGTCCGGAGACGATCAGGAAGGCGGCGAAGGCCAGCAGATAGGCGGAGACCGTCCACTGGAGGTCGCCGGTGGAGGCGTTCAGGTCGCGGCCGATGGAGGGGATCGCGACGTTCACGATGGTCGTGTCCACGAGGTCCATCAGGGCCGCGACCATCATCACGGCGGCGGCGATCCAGCGGTGCGGGTGGGGCTCTTGGGTGGTGGGGGGCGGGGGTGCGGTGAGGGGGGTGGGCATGGGTCTCTCCTGTCGTCCCGATTTATTTCGTTCGACCTAACGAAATACTTGCATCGGCGGAACATGCGGCGCAAGTGTTTCGTTTGACCGAACGAAATATTTGCTAGGCTGATCGCCATGAGCGGCATGGAGACGACAGCGGACGACGAGCGGCGAGCCGCCGCCCTGGACCGCCTCATGACCGTGGGCCGGCAGCACAGTGCCGCCACGGTGATGTTTCATTCGGCGATCGCCGCCAAGCAGGGCCTGAACGCCACGGAGGAGAAGACCCTCGACTTCCTCCAGAGGCAGGGGCCGCTCACCGCGAAGGACCTGGCGGAACGCACCGGTCTGGCGCCGGCCTCCGTCACCGGCCTGGTGGACCGGCTGGCGGCCAAGGGCTTCGTACGCAGGGTCAAGCACCCCACGGACAAGCGCCGCGTGCTCGTCGAACTGAACGAGGCACAGATCGCCGAACTCGCCGGGTTCTTCGAGGACTGGGCCCGCGACATCGTCACGGCCTGCGAGGAGTTCACGACGGACGAGCTGGAGACCGTGAACCGTTTCCTCGCCGTGATGACCGAGCAGCAACGCAAGGCGACGGCGCGCCTCACGGAGGGGCGGACGGACTGAGTGACGGACGGACGGGCTCAGGGAGGAACGGACGGGTTGAGGGAGGGGCGGACGGGCTCAGAGAGGGACGGACGGGTTGAGGGAGGGGCAGACGGGCTCAAGGAGGCACGGACGGACTGCGCGGGGCGGATAGGCCGAGGGAGGGGCGGATGGGCTGGGACGGGCGGGGCGGCCCGTCAGGATCCGGCCTACGCTCCGTACACCGCCCCTGGCGCCTCCGAGCGCGCCAGCAATGTCCGCACCTGCTCCCCCACATCCGCGGGGCTCCACCGACCTCCCTTGTCGACGCTCGGGCCCGGTCGCCAGCCCTCCATCACGGTCACCCGGCCCCCTTCCGTCTCGAAGACGCGCCCAGTGACGCCCGCACTCGCGGCGGAGCCGAGCCAGACGACCAGGGGGGAGACGTTCTCGGGGGCCATCGCGTCGAAGCCGGAGTCCGGCGCGGCCATCGTGTCGGCGAAGGCGCGCTCCGTCATCCGGGTGCGTGCGGCGGGCGCGATCGCGTTGACCTGGACGCCGTACCGGCCGAGTTCCACCGCGGCGACCAGGGTCAGTCCGACGACACCAGCCTTCGCCGCGCTGTAGTTGCCCTGTCCGACAGACCCCAGCAGGCCCGCTCCGCTGCTGGTGTTGACGATCCGTGCCTCGGGCATACGTCCCGCCTTGGCCTCGGCTCGCCAGTGCGCGGCGGCGTGCTTCAGCGGCAGGAAGTGGCCCTTGAGGTGGACGCGCAGTACGGCGTCCCAGTCGTCCTCGTCGAGGTTGATCAGCATGCGGTCGCGCAGGAAGCCCGCGTTGTTGACGAGGGTGTCGAGCCGTCCGTACGTCTCCAGCGCGACGCGTACGAGGGACGCGGCACCGTCGGTCGTGGCGATGTCGGCACCGTGGGCGACGGCTTCACCGCCCGCCGCGCGGATCTCGTCGACGACGGCTGCGGCGGGGCTGAGGGGGGCGGGCGCGTGGCCAGGCGCAGGTGAGCCGTACCGGGCGGGCGTGCCATGGGGCGTAGGCCTGCCGTCGAGGCCAGGCGCGCGACCGGGCCCAGCCGTTCCGCCGGCACCGGGCGCGGCGACGGGGCCATGCGTGCCGCCGGGCCCAGACGCGCCGTCGAGGGCTAGCGCGCCGCCAGGCGCAGGCGTGCCGTCGAGGCCGGACGTGCCGCCAGGCGCAGGCGTGCCATCGGCACCGGCCGCGCCGCCAGGCCCAGAGGCTCCATCGGCACCGCGGATGCCACCAGGCCCGGATGCTCCATGGGCACCGCGGGTGCCACCAGGCCCAGACGCGCCGCCAGGCCCAGGCGTGCCGTCGAGGCCGGGCCCGCCACCGCGCCCAGGCGTGCCGTCGAGGCTCACGTCCAAGTCGTTGACGACGACGCGGGCGCCCTCGGCGGCGAAGGCGAGGGCGTGGGCGCGGCCGAGGCCGCGGCCGGCGCCGGTGATGACGACGACCCGGCCTTCGCAGATTCCGCCCATCTCACTTCTCCTTGTCGGCGGTCGCGGCGTCCAGGAAGGCCGGCCGTTCCCCGCCGCCGTGGACGAGGAGGCTCGCTCCGCTGATGTAGGCGGCCGCGTCGGAGGCGAGGAAGACGGCGGCGGCGCCGATGTCGGCCGGGTCGGCGAGTCGTCCGAGCGGCACGGTGCGGGAGACGGCGGCGAGGGCGTCCTCACCGCCGTAGTGGAGGTGGGACAGTTCGGTGCGGACCATGCCGACGACCAGGGTGTTGACGCGGATGTCCGGCGCCCACTCGACGGCCATGGAGCGGGCGAGGCTGTCGAGGCCGGCCTTGGCCGCTCCGTAGGCCGCGGAGCCGGGCGAGGGGCGGCCGCCGCTGACGCTGCCGATCATCACGATGGAGCCTTTGGCCCGTCGGAGGTGCGCGTGGGCGGCGAGGGAGGCGGTGAGAGGGGCGATCAGGTTCAGCTCCACCACGCGCGCGTGCCGCTCGGCGTCCGCGTCGGTGAGCGGTCGGTGGGGGGTGCCGCCCGCGTTGTTCACGAGGACGTCGAGGCGGGGCAGCGCGGCGAAGAAGGCGCTCACGGCGTCGCGGTCACGCAGGTCGAGGGGCATGAACTCGGCGCCCTTGAGGGGGGTTTCGGGGGGTCGGCGCGCACACGTCACGACGTCGGCTCCCGCCTGAGCGAAGGCCCTGGCGATGCCGGCGCCGACGCCGCGGGTGCCACCGGTGACGACGACGGTCCTGCCGGTCAACGACGAATCTCGCGGGGTTTCGCGGCGTTCCGGGTTTTCCACAGGCCCTCCCGCATGTCGGTGCCGACTGCTAGCTTCGAAGTCGCACACCTAACAAATGTTTGGTGGAAAGGTTGCTGAGTGCGAAGGTAGCTGATGCGTCCATGGGTGTCTCCACCTCGTCCCCGGAAAAGGGGATTTCCGTCGTCACCGTCGACTTCCCACCGGTGAACGCCCTGCCGGTGGACGGCTGGTTCGCCCTGGCCGACGCCGTGCGCGCGGCCGGCCTGGACCCGGAGGTCAGGTGCGTGCTGCTGGCCGCCGAGGGGCGGGGGTTCAACGCGGGCGTGGACATCAAGGAGATACAGGCCCGGGGACAGAGCGCCCTGCTCGGAGCGAACGCGGGCTGCGCGGAGGCCTTCGCGGCGGTGTACGAGTGCGAGGTCCCCGTCGTGGCGGCGGTGCGGGGCTTCTGCCTGGGCGGCGGCATCGGGCTCGTGGGGAACGCGGACGCGATCGTGGCGAGCGAGGACGCCACGTTCGGACTGCCCGAGCTGGACCGGGGGGCGCTGGGCGCGGCGACCCATCTGGCCCGGCTCGTCCCGCAGCACCTGATGCGTGCCCTGTACTACACCTCGCGCACGGCGACCGCGGCGGAGCTGCACGCCCACGGCTCGGTGTGGCGGGTGGTGCCCGGCGACCTGCTGCGGGCCGCAGCGCTGGAGCTGGCCCGCGAGATCGCCGCGAAGGACGGGCGCCTGCTGCGGCTCGCCAAGGCCGCCATCAACGGCATCGACCCGGTGGACGTCCGCCGCAGCTACCGCTTCGAACAGGGCTTCACCTTCGAGGCCAACCTCAGCGGTGTGGCCGACCGGGTCCGGGACACGTTCGGGAAGGAGGGTGCGTAGGTGAGTGACAAGACGATGACCGCCGACGAGGTCGTCTCCCGTCTGGAGAGCGGCATGACGCTCGGCATCGGCGGCTGGGGCTCGCGCCGCAAACCGATGGCACTGGTCAGGGCGCTGCTGCGGTCGGAGATCACCGAGCTGACCGTCGTCTCGTACGGCGGACCGGACGTCGGCATGCTGGCCGCCGCCGGACGGATCCGCAAGCTGGTCGCCGCCTTCGCCACCCTCGATTCGATCCCCCTCGAACCGCACTACCGCGCGGCCCGCGAGCGTGGCGCCTTCGAACTGATGGAGATCGACGAGGCGATGTTCATGTGGGGGCTGCGCGCGGCGGCGAACCGGCTGCCGTTCCTGCCGGTGCGGGCCGGAATCGGGTCGGACGTGATGCGGGTCAACCCCGGGTTGCGGACGGTCACTTCCCCCTACGAGGACGGGGAGACGTTCGTGGCCATGCCCGCCCTGCGGCTGGACGCGGCGCTGGTGCACGTCAACCGCGCGGACCGACAGGGCAACGGCCAGTATCTCGGCCCGGACCCGTACTTCGACGACCTGTTCTGCGAGGCGGCGGACACGGCGTACGTCTCGTGCGAGCGGATCGTGGACACGGCCGAGCTGACGAAGGAGGCGGCACCGCAGTCGCTGCTCATCAAGCGGCATACGGTGACGGGTGTCGTCGAGGCGCCGAACGGAGCGCACTTCACGTCCTGCGCACCCGACTACGGCCGGGACGAGGCGTTTCAGAAGCGGTACGCGACCACGCCCTGGCCGGAGTTCGCGGCACGCTTCCTCACCGGGGACGAACCGGCGTACCAGTCGGCGGTCAGGGAGGAACGGTGAACGGGGTCACCCGCGCCGAGTACTGCGTGGTCGCCTGTGCCGAGGCCTGGCGTGGCGCGGGCGAGATCCTGGCGAGCCCCATGGGTCTGGTCCCCTCCGTCGGTGCCCGTCTGGCCCGGCACACCTTCGCGCCGGACCTGCTGCTGACCGACGGCGAGGCACTGCTCGTCGGCCTGGACGGCACGGTCGAGGGCTGGCTGCCCTACCGGCAGCACCTGGCGCTGGTCACCGGCGGGCGACGGCACGTGATGATGGGCGCGAGCCAGATCGACCGGTACGGCAACCAGAACATCTCGTGCATCGGCGACTGGGCCAAGCCGGCACGGCAGCTGCTCGGGGTGCGTGGCGCGCCGGTCAACACCCTCAACAACCCGACGAGTTACTGGATACCGAGGCACTCCCGGCGGGTCTTCGTCGAGAAGGTCGACATGGTGTGCGGGGTCGGGTACGACCGCGCGGCCGGCGCGCGCCACCACCGCATCCCGCGTGTGGTCTCCGACCTCGGTGTCTTCGACTTCGCCACCCCCGACCGCTCGATGCGGCTGGCCTCGCTGCATCCCGGGGTGAGTGTCGAGCAGGTCCAGGAGGCGACGGGCTTCGCTCTCGTGGTCCCGGACAAGGTGCCGTACACACGTGAACCGACCGCGGGTGAACTGCGCCTGATCCGCGAGGTGATCGACCCGGAGAACACCCGTGCCCGTGAGGTCCGCGAGGGGGTGAAGCCCTGATGGAAACGGCACTCACCCGGCTCGTCGGTGTCCGTCACCCGATCGTGCAGACCGGAATGGGGTGGGTCGCCGGTCCGCGTCTGGTCTCCGCGGCGGCCAACGCGGGTGCGCTGGGTGTCCTGGCCTCGGCGACCATGTCCCTCGACCAGCTGCGGGAGGCGATACGCGAGGTCAAGTCCCGCACGTCCGCGCCCTTCGGGGTGAATCTGCGGGCCGACGCGACAGACGCCGGCGACCGGGTGCGGATCATGCTCGACGAGGGCGTGCGGGTCGCGTCCTTCGCCCTCGCTCCGTCCCGGGAGCTGATCGACGCGCTGAAGGAGGCGGGTGTCGTCGTCATCCCCTCCATAGGGGCCCGGCGGCACGCGGAGAAGGTCGCCGCGTGGGGCGCGGACGCGGTGATCGTGCAGGGCGGCGAGGGCGGCGGGCACACCGGCGAGGTGGCGACGTCGGTGCTGCTGCCGCAGGTGGTGGACGCCGTGGACATCCCGGTTGTGGCGGCGGGCGGCTTCTTCGACGGGCGGGGTCTGGTGGCCGCCCTGGCGTACGGCGCGGCGGGCGTCGCGATGGGCACGCGGTTCCTGTTGACGGCGGACTCGACGGTGCCGGACGAGGTGAAGGCGAGGTATCTGGCGGCGACGGTCAGGGACGTGACGGTGACGCGGGCGGTCGACGGTCTCCCGCACCGCATGCTCCGGACGGAGCTGGTGGCCGCCCTGGAGGACTCCGGGCGGGCGAGGGCGCTGCTCCAGGCCGTGCGCAGGGCGGTCGGCTTCCGGAAGCTGTCCGGGCTGACCTGGCGGCAGATGGTCCGGGACGGGCTCGCCCTGCGGCACGGCAAGGACCTGTCCTGGAGTCAGGTCCTGCTCGCCGCGAACACCCCGATGCTGCTCAAGGCGTCGATGGTGGACGGCCGTACGGATCTCGGGGTCATGGCCTCCGGGCAGGTCGCCGGGGTGATCGACGACCTGCCGTCGTGCGCGGAGCTGGTGGAGCGGATCATGAAGGAGGCGGACGAGACTCGGATGCGGCTCACAGCCTCTCGATGATCGTCACATTGGCCTGGCCGCCGCCCTCGCACATGGTTTGGAGGCCGAACCGGCCGCCGGTGCGCTCCAGTTCGTGCAGCAGGGTCGTCATGAGCTTGACGCCGGTCGCGCCGAGCGGGTGGCCGAGGGCGATGGCGCCCCCGTTGACGTTGACTTTCTCGGGATCCGCGCCGGTCTCCTTCAGCCAGGCCAGGACCACCGGGGCGAAGGCCTCGTTGATCTCGACGAGGTCGATGTCGTCGATCGACAGGCCGGTCTTCTTCAGGGCGTGGGCGGTGGCCGGGATCGGCGCGGTCAGCATGCGGATGGGATCCTCGCCACGCACCGAGAGGTGATGGACGCGTGCCCGGGGCGTGAGGCCGTGCTCGCGCACCGCCCGCTCCGAGGCCAGCAGCATCGCCGCCGCGCCGTCGGAGACCTGGGAGGAGCAGGCGGCAGTGACGGTGCCGCCGTCGATGACGGGCTTCAGTGCGGCCATCTTCTCCAGGGAGGTGTCCCGCCGGGGCCCCTCGTCGACGGTCACGTCGCCGTACGGGACGGTCTCGCGCGCGAAGCGACCCTCGTCGACGGCTCGCACCGCCCGCTGGTGGGACCGCAGCGCGAACTCCTCCTGGTCGCGGCGGCTGATCCCCCACTTCGCGGCGATCATCTCGGCTCCGGCGAACTGGTTGACGGGCCGCTTCCCGTACCGGGCCCGCCAGCCCTCGCTGCCCGCGAAGGGGCCCTCCGTGAAGCCCAGGGGTTCGGCCGCCTGCCGGGTGGCGAAGGCGATCGGTATCTGCGACATGTTCTGCACCCCACCGGCGACCACCAGGTCCTGGGTCCCGGACAGTACCCCCTGCGCGGCGAAGTGCACGGCCTGCTGCGAGGATCCGCACTGCCGGTCCACGGTGACGCCCGGCACCTCCTCCGGCAGTCCGGCCGCGAGCCAGCAGGTCCGTGCGATGTCCCCGGCCTGCGGCCCCACGGTGTCCAGGCAGCCGAAGACGACGTCCTCGACGGCGGCGGGGTCGACGCCCGAGCGCGAGACCAGCTGCTTGAGGACATGCGCCCCGAGATCCGCCGGATGGATCCCGCAGAGCCCTCCGCCGCGCCTCCCCACGGGCGTACGGACCGCTTCGACGATGTAGGCCTCGGCCATGGCGACTCCCCTGCGTGGATCGGCTAGGTACGTACGGCGATCCCGTCCAGCACCATCGACAGGTACTGCCGGGCGATCTCCTCCGGGCTGTGCTGTCCGCCGGGCCGGTACCAGGACGCGGCGACCCAGACGGTGTCGCGGACGAAGCGGTAGGTGAGGCGGACGTCGAGGTCGGCGCGGAAGACGCGGTCCGCGACCCCGCGTTCCAGCGTGGACAGCCACGCCTTCTCGAACCTGCGCTGCGAGTCGGCGAGGAACGTGAACCGGTCCTGCGCGACGAGCTGCTTGCTCTCTTTCTGGTAGATCGCGACGGCGGCGCGGTGCCGGTCGATCTCCCGGAACGACTCGGTGACAAGGGCTTCGAGGGTCTCGCGGGGGCCCTCGCCGGCGGCCAGGACGGTGTCGTACCCGTCCCACAGCTCGTCGAGGAAGGTGCGCAGGATCTCCTCGAGCATCGACTCCTTGGAGTCGAAGTGGTAGTAGAGGCTGCCCGCGAGCATGCCCGCGTGATCGGCGATCTTGCGTACGGTGGTGGCGTTGTAGCCCTGTTCGGCGAAGACCTCGGCGGCGGTGTCGAGGAGTTCGCGGCGGCGGGCCGGCGCGGCGGTCACCTGGGGCTTCTTCTTGGTCGGCACACGTTCATTGTCGTCCTACGCATGCTGGCTGCTGACAGAGACGACCTCTCCCGTCAGGTAGGAGGAGTAGCCCGACGCCAGGAACACGATCACGTTGGCCACCTCCCAGGGCTGCGCGTACCGCCCGAAGGCCTCGCGTGCGGTCAGCTCCTCCAGCAGCTCGGGGGTCGTCACCTTCGCCAGGTGCGGATGCATGGCGAGGCTCGGCGAGACGGCGTTGACCCGCACCCCGTACGCGGCCGCCTCCATGGCCGCACACCGGGTCAGCGCCATCACTCCCGCCTTCGCGGCGGCGTAGTGCGCCTGTCCGGCCTGGGCCCGCCAGCCGACGACGGAGGCGTTGTTGACGATGACCCCGGCGCCGGCCTCCCGCATCAGCCGCAGCGCCGCCCGGGTGCAGCGGAAGGTACCGTTCAGCGTCACGTCGAGCACGCCGGCCCACTGTTCGTCGGTCATGTCCACGAGGTCCGCGGTGCCCCCGAGCCCGGCGTTGTTGACGACGACGTCCAGCCGCCCGTGCTCCCGTACGGCTCTGTCGAACAGTGCACGCACCTGGGTCTCGTCGGTGACGTCGCACGGCAGCGCGACCACCGACGCCTCACCGAATTCCTCGGCCAGCTCGGCCTCGTACGCCTTGAGCCGCCGCACATGCGCGTCGCTGATCAGCACGCGCGCGCCCTCCTCCAGGAAGCGGCGCGCGGTCGCCCCGCCGATGCCCGCACCGGCCGCCGCGGTGACGACGGCGCTGCGGCCGACGAGCAGCGCATGCCCGGGAACGTACGGCGGACCCTCGACGTTCGTCATGACAGCACGCTAACCTACCAAACACTTGTTAGGGAAGGAGGGTGACCGTGGACCTCACGCATTCCCCCGCCGACGAGGCGTTCCGCGCCGAGGCCCGCGCCTGGCTCGAGGCGCATGTGCCCGCCGTCGCGCTGCCCTCCCTGGAGACGGAGGAGGGCTTCGCCGCGCACCGCGCGTGGGAGGCCGAACTGGCCGCGGGCCGCTGGTCGGTGGTGAACTGGCCGACGGCGTACGGCGGGCGGGACTGCGGGCTGCTCCGATGGCTGCTCTTCGAGGAGGAGTACTACGCGGCGGGCGCCCCCGGACGCGTCAACCAGAACGGGATCAGCCTGCTCGCCCCCACCCTCCTCGACCACGGCACGGAGGAGCAGCGTGCCCGCGTCCTGCCGCCCATGGCGTGCGGCGAGGCGGTCTGGGCGCAGGCGTGGTCGGAGCCGGAGGCCGGGTCCGACCTGGCCTCCCTCACCTCCCGGGCCGTCCGCACGGACGGCGGCTGGCTGCTCAGCGGCCAGAAGACCTGGTCGTCACGGGCGGCCTTCGCCGACCGCGCCTTCGGCCTGTTCCGCAGCGAACCGGGCCTGACGAGACCCCACCAGGGCCTGACGTACCTGATGTTCGACCTGCGCGCCGCCGGCGTCACCGTCCGCCCCATCGGCCGCCTCGACGGCAAGCCGGCGTTCGCGGAGCTGTTCCTGGACGAGGTGTTCGTGCCGGACGAGGACGTGATCGGCGAGCCCGGTCAGGGCTGGCGGATCGCGATGTCGACCGCCGCCAACGAGCGCGGGCTCACCCTGCGCTCCCCCGGCCGCTTCCTCGCCTCGGCGGACAGACTGCGGGAGCTGTGGCTGGAGCGGGGTGCTCCGGACGCCATGCGCAGCCGCGTGGCCGACGCGCTGATCGGCGCCCGCGCGTACCAGTTGTTCACCTACGCGGCCGCGTCCCGCTTCCTGGAGGGCGCGCCACTCGGCCCGGAGTCCAGCCTGAACAAGGTCTTCTGGTCGGAGTACGACATCGCGCTGCACGAGACCGCCCTCGACCTGCTGGGGGAGGAAGGAGAGGTGGCGGACACCGAGTGGTCCGAGGGGTACGTCTTCTCCCTCGCGGGGCCCATCTACGCGGGCACCAACGAGATCCAGCGCGACCTTGTCGCCGAGCGCCTGCTCGGCCTGCCGAAGGGACGCCGCTGATGCGTTTCCTCCTCGACGCCGAGCAACGGGCCTTCGCCGCCTCGCTGGACGCGATGCTCACGGCCGCCGACACACCCGCGGTGGTACGGCGGTGGAGCCGTGGCGAGCATGCGAGCGGGCGCGCGCTGTGGTCCCGTATCGCGGACGCGGGCGTGTTCGCGCTAGCGGTGCCGGAGGCGTACGAGGGGCTGGGCTCCCGGCCCGTCGACCTCGCGGTCTCCTTCGTCGAGCTGGGCCGCCATGCGGTGCCGGGCCCCCTGGTGGAGACGGTCACGGCAGCCGCGCTGCTGACCGAACCGGCCCTCGCCAAACGCTTCCTCGGGGCACTGGCATCGGGCACGACGATGGTGACGATCGCCCGCACCAGCTCGTACACCCTCGACCACCGGCCCGCCGACGACAGCCCGCACGCCCACGACGACTCCTACGCGCTGGACGGCGACGCCGCGACACTCCTGCTCGCCCTGGACTCCGACGGCCTGCGCCTCGCCCCCGGTCACGGCCCGGTCCGCCACTCCCTCGACGCCGCCCGCCGTCTCACCCCACTGAGACCCGGCGGTGAACTCCTCACCCCCGCCCCGCCGCTCGACCACGCCCTCGCCTGGGCCCGCCTCGCCACCGCCGCCCAGGCCCTCGGTGTCGGTCTCGCGCTCCTGGACCGGACCGTGGCCCAAGTGAAGCGGCGCGTGCAGTTCGGCGTCCCCGTCGGCTCGTTCCAGGCGGTCAAACACCGGCTGGCCGACGCCAGGATCGCGTTGGAGTTCGCCCGCCCGCTGGTGTTCGGCGCCGCGACGACGATGACCCCGGCCGATGTCGCCGCAGCCAAGGTCAGCGCCTGCGAGGCCGCGTACACCACGGCCCGTACCGCGCTCCAACTGCACGGCGCGATCGGGTACACGGCCGAGTACGACCTGTCGCTCTGGCTGACCAAGGCCCGTGCCCTGCGCACGGCTTGGGGCACCCCGGACGAGTGCCGGGCCGCGGTGCTCAGCGAGCGTGCCCGCCGCTCATGAGGGTCAGGCCCGCACGATCCCCTGCGCCCGCGCGGCGACCAGCCACTTCGGGAACTCGCCCACCAGCCGGTCGTACAGCTCGGCGTCCGACACCTGCCGCGGATCCGAACCCGCGTGGAAGAAACCGGCGTTGTCGACGACCCGCTTTCCGGGCACGGCCAGCTCGTCGAGCTTGCGCAGGAAGTCGAACTGCTTGCTCTTCGCGTCCCCGAACCCGATGAACTGCCAGAACAGCGGCAGCTTCGCTGCCTTGCACAAGTACCGTTCGGCGGCGAGCTTGTTGATGGGCCCGCCGTCGGTCTGGAAGACGACGAGGGCGGGCTCGCGGGAGCCGCTGTCGAGGTAGTGGTCGATGACGGCGTCCATCGCCAGGTGGTAGCTGGTCTTGCCCATGTGGCCCAGGCCCGCCGCGATCCGCTCGACGCGGCCCTGGTGGTCGGCGAGGGCGATGTCCGCGACGGCGTCGACATCCGTGGAGAAGAAGACGACCGGCACCCTGCCGTCGTCGTCGAGGTGCGCGGACAGCCCGAGCACCCGGTCGGCGAGCGCCTGCACACTGCCGTCCTTGTAGTACGGCTTCATCGACCCGGAATAGTCGACCACCAGGTAGACGGCGGCCCGCAGACCCTCCAGGCCGTGCTTGGTGAGGGAGACCCCGGCGGTCTTGTAGAGGTTGACGAGCGCGGGTGCCGTCTCCTGGATCTTGCTGAGGCTGATCGCGACCATGGGGCACACCCTCCCACAGCCGGACATGCGACGGCGCCCGCCCAGTCGTCCGGTCGGGGACTGTTGGGCAGGCGCCGTCTGGTGTTCCGTACGCCGTTGTACGGGACGTCTGTGAGGTTCTTCCTACGACCCGTCAGACCATCAGCGAGCGGTCCGTCGGGCGGATCGGCGCCGGCAGGTCGCTGGCGCCCGTGAGGAAGCGGTCGACGCCGCGGGCGGCCGAGCGGCCCTCCGCGATCGCCCACACGATGAGGGACTGGCCGCGGCCTGCGTCACCGGCGACGTACACGCCGGGGACGTTGGTCTGGAAGTCGGCGTCGCGGGCGATGTTGCCGCGCTCGTCGAGCTCCAGGCCGAACTGGTCGACCAGGCCGTTCTCGCGGTCGGTGCCGGTGAAGCCCATGGCGAGCGTGACCAGCTGGGCGGGGATCTTGCGCTCCGTGCCCGGCTTCGGGGTCAGCTTGCCGTCGATGAACTCCACCTCGCTGAGGTGCAGCCACTGCACGTTGCCGTCCTCGTCGCCCTCGAAGTGGCTCGTCGAGACGGAGTAGACCCGCTCGCCGCCCTCCTCGTGCGCCGAGGTGACCTTGTACAGCATCGGGAAGGTCGGCCACGGCTGGTTGGTCACGTGCCGCTCGTCGTTCGGGCGGGGCATGATCTCCAGCTGCGTGACAGAGGCCGCGCCCTGGCGGTGGGCGGTGCCCACGCAGTCGGCGCCGGTGTCGCCACCGCCGATGACGACGACGTGCTTGCCCTCGGCGGAGATGGGGGGCGTCACGTAGTCGCCCTCCTGCACCTTGTTGGCCAGGGGCAGGTACTCCATCGCCTGGTAGATGCCCTTGAGCTCGCGGCCGGGGACCGGGAGGTCACGGGCGGTCGTCGCACCGGCGGCGATGACGATCGCGTCGTACCGCTTCTTCAGGTCGGTCGCCTTGAGGTCGCGGCCGATCTCGATGCCGGTGCGGAAGCGGGTGCCCTCCGCGCGCATCTGCTCGATACGGCGGTTGATGTGCCGCTTCTCCATCTTGAACTCGGGGATGCCGTAGCGCAGGAGGCCTCCGATGCGGTCCGCGCGCTCGTAGACGGCGACCGTGTGGCCTGCCCGGGTCAGCTGCTGGGCGGCGGCCAGGCCCGCCGGGCCCGAGCCGATGACGGCGACCGTCTTGCCGGACAGGCGCTCGGGGGCCTGCGGCTTGACGTCACCGCTGTCCCACGCCTTGTCGATGATGGAGACCTCGACGTTCTTGATGGTGACCGGCGGCTGGTTGATGCCGAGCACACACGCCGACTCGCACGGAGCGGGGCACAGACGGCCCGTGAACTCCGGGAAGTTGTTCGTCGCGTGCAGACGCTCGGACGCCCCGGTCCAGTCCTCGCGGTAGGCGTAGTCGTTCCACTCGGGGATCAGGTTCCCCAGCGGACAGCCGTTGTGGCAGAACGGGATGCCGCAGTCCATGCACCGGCTGGCCTGCTTGCTGATGATCGGCAGCAGGGAGCCGGGGACGTAGACCTCGTTCCAGTCCTTGACGCGCTCCTCGACGGGACGGGTCCTGGCGACCTCGCGGCCGTGGTTGAGAAAGCCCTTGGGATCAGCCATTGGTCGCCGCCTCCATCATCTTCTCGGTGATCTCGGTCTCGGAGAGACCGGCTCGCTCGGCGGCGTCCTTGGCGGCGAGCACTGCCTTGTACGTGCTGGGGATGATCTTGCTGAAGCGTTCCACGGCCGCGTCCCAGTCGGCGACGAGCTTCTCGGCGACCGTCGAGCCGGTCTCCTCGGCGTGGCGGCGCACCACGTCGTGCAGCCACTGCTTGTCCGTGTCGTCCAGCGCCTCGATCGCGTCGAGGTTGCCGACGTTGACGTTGTCGCGGTCGAGGTCGATGACGTACGCGATGCCGCCGGACATGCCGGCCGCGAAGTTGCGCCCCGTCTCGCCGAGGACCACCGCGTGGCCGCCGGTCATGTACTCGCAGCCATGGTCGCCCACGCCCTCGGAGACGACCGTCGCGCCGGAGTTGCGGACGCAGAACCGCTCGCCCGTACGGCCGCGCAGGAAGAGCTCACCGCCGGTCGCGCCGTACGCGATGGTGTTGCCCGCGATCGTCGAGAACTCGGCGAGATGGTCGGCGCCTCGGTCCGGGCGCACGATCACACGGCCGCCGGAGAGGCCCTTGCCGACGTAGTCGTTGGCGTCGCCCTCCAGGCGCAGCGTGACACCGCGCGGCAGGAAGGCGCCGAAGGACTGCCCCGCCGAACCCGTGAAGGTGATGTCGATGGTGTCGTCGGGCAGGCCCGCGCCGCCGAACTTCTTCGTCACCTCGTGGCCGAGCATGGTGCCGACCGTGCGGTTGATGTTGCGGATGGCGACCTGGGCGCGCACCGGCTGGGCGTCGGTGGCGCTGGAGGCGGCGAGGGCGTCGGCGGCGAGCTTGATGAGCTCGTTGTCGAGCGCCTTCTCCAGGCCGTGGTCCTGGGCGATGACCTGGTGCAGGGCCGCGCCCTCGGGCAGCGCCGGCACGTGGAACAGCGGCTCCAGGTTCAGGCCCTGCGCCTTCCAGTGGTCGACGGCGCGCTGGACGTCGAGGACCTCGGCGTGGCCGACGGCCTCCTCGATGGAGCGGAAGCCGAGCTCGGCGAGGAGCTCGCGGACCTCCTGGGCGATGAACTCGAAGAAGTTCACCACGTACTCGGCCTTGCCGTTGAACCGGTCGCGCAGCGTCGGGTTCTGGGTGGCGATGCCGACCGGGCAGGTGTCCAGGTGGCAGACGCGCATCATGACGCAGCCGGAGACGACGAGCGGCGCGGTCGCGAAACCGAACTCCTCGGCGCCGAGCAGCGCGGCGATGATCACGTCACGACCGGTCTTCAGCTGGCCGTCGGTCTGCACGACGATGCGGTCGCGCAGGCCGTTGAGCAGCAGCGTCTGCTGGGTCTCGGCGAGACCGAGCTCCCAGGGGCCGCCCGCGTGCTTCAGCGAGGTCAGCGGGGAGGCACCCGTACCGCCGTCGTGGCCGGAGATGAGCACGACGTCCGCGTGCGCCTTGGAGACACCCGCGGCGACGGTGCCGACGCCGACCTCGGAGACCAGCTTCACGTGAATCCGCGCCTGCGGGTTCGCGTTCTTCAGGTCGTGGATCAGCTGGGCCAGGTCCTCGATGGAGTAGATGTCGTGGTGCGGCGGCGGGGAGATCAGGCCGACGCCCGGGGTGGAGTGACGCGTCTTGGCGACCCACGGGTAGACCTTGTGGCCGGGCAGCTGGCCGCCCTCGCCGGGCTTGGCGCCCTGGGCCATCTTGATCTGGATGTCGTCCGCGTTGACCAGATACTCCGAGGTCACGCCGAAGCGGCCGGAGGCGACCTGCTTGATCGCGGAGCGGCGCACCGGGTCGTACAGGCGCTCCGCGTCCTCGCCGCCCTCACCGGTGTTGGACTTGCCGCCCAGCTGGTTCATGGCGATGGCGAGGGTCTCGTGCGCCTCCTTCGAGATGGAGCCGTACGACATGGCGCCGGTGGAGAAGCGCTTGACGATCTCGGAGACCGGCTCGACCTCGTCGATGGAGATCGGCTGCCGGTCCTCGCTCTTGAAGCCGAACAGGCCGCGCAGCGTCATCAGACGCTCGGACTGCTCGTTCACACGGTCGGTGTACTTCTTGAAGACGTCGTAGCGGCCGGTGCGCGTGGAGTGCTGGAGGCGGAAGACCGTCTCCGGGTCGAACAGGTGCGGCTCGCCCTCGCGGCGCCACTGGTACTCGCCGCCTATGTCGAGGGCGCGGTGGGCCGGCGCGATGCCGGAGGCCGGGTACGCCTTGGCGTGGCGGGCGGCGACCTCCTTGGCGATGACGTCGATGCCGACGCCGCCGATCTTGGTGGCGGTGCCGTTGAAGTACTTCTCGACGAAGGCCTCGTCGAGACCGACGGCCTCGAAGACCTGGGCGCCGCGGTAGGAGGCGACGGTCGAGATGCCCATCTTGGACATGACCTTCAGAACACCCTTGCCGAGGGCGTAGATCAGGTTGCGGATGGCCTTCTCGGCCTCGATGTCCGACAGGAAGGTGCCCGCGCGGACCAGGTCCTCGACGGACTCCATGGCCAGGTACGGGTTGACGGCCGCGGCGCCGAAGCCGATGAGCAGGGCGACGTGGTGGACCTCGCGGACGTCACCGGCCTCGACGAGCATGCCCACCTGGGTGCGCTGCTTGGTGCGGATGAGGTGGTGGTGGACGGCCGCGGTGAGCAGCAGCGACGGGATCGGCGCGTGCTCGGCGTCGGAGTGGCGGTCCGACAGGACGATCAGTCGGGCGCCGTTGTCGATGGCCGCGTCGGCCTCGGCGCAGATCTCCTCGATGCGCGCGGCGAGGGCGTCGCCGCCGCCGTGCACCCGGTACAGGCCGGAGAGGGTCGCGGCCTTGAAGCCGGGCATGTCGCCGTCGGCGTTGATGTGGATGAGCTTGGCCAGCTCGTCGTTGTCGATCACCGGGAACGGCAGGGTGACCGAACGGCAGGACGCGGCCGTGGGCTCCAGCAGGTTGCCCTCGGGGCCGAGCGACGAGCGCAGGGAGGTGACGAGCTCCTCGCGGATCGCGTCCAGCGGCGGGTTGGTGACCTGCGCGAACAGCTGGGTGAAGTAGTCGAACAGCAGCCGCGGGCGCGAGGACAGCGCGGCGATCGGCGAGTCGGTGCCCATCGAACCGATCGGCTCGGCAGCGGCCTTGGCCATCGGCGCGAGGATGACGCGCAGCTCTTCCTCGGTGTAGCCGAAGGTCTGCTGGCGGCGGGTGACCGAGGCGTGGGTGTGCACGATGTGCTCGCGCTCGGGCAGGTCGCCCAGCTCGATCTCGCCGGCCTCCAGCCACTCGGCGTACGGCTTCTCGGCGGCGAGCTGCGCCTTGATCTCGTCGTCCTCGATGATGCGGTGCTCGGCGGTGTCGACGAGGAACATGCGGCCGGGCTGCAGACGGCCCTTGCGGACGACCTTGGCCGGGTCGATGTCGAGGACGCCGACCTCGGAGCCGAGGACGACGAGGCCGTCGTCGGTGACCCAGTAGCGGCCGGGGCGCAGACCGTTGCGGTCGAGCACGGCACCGACCTGGGTGCCGTCGGTGAAGGTGACGCAGGCCGGGCCGTCCCAGGGCTCCATCATCGTGGAGTGGAACTGGTAGAAGGCGCGCCGGGCCGGATCCATGGAGTCGTGGTTCTCCCACGCCTCCGGGATCATCATCAGCACGGAGTGCGGAAGTGAACGGCCGCCCAAGTGCAGGAGTTCGAGCACCTCGTCGAAGGACGCCGAGTCGGAGGCGTCCGGGGTACACACCGGGAAGATGCGCTCGAGGGCCTTCTCGTCCGATCCGAAGACGTTGGAGACCAGCTGCGACTCACGGGCGACCATCCAATTGCGGTTGCCCTTGACGGTGTTGATCTCACCGTTGTGCGCGACGAAGCGGTACGGGTGCGCGAGCGGCCAGCTCGGGAAGGTGTTCGTCGAGAAGCGGGAGTGGACCAGGGCGACGGCCGACGCGAAGCGGCGGTCGGACAGGTCGGGGAAGAACGGCTCCAGCTGGCCGGTGGTCAGCATGCCCTTGTACACGATCGTGCGCGCGGAGAGCGACGGGAAGTAGACGCCGGCCTCGCGCTCGGCGCGCTTGCGCAGCACGAAGGCCTTGCGGTCGAGGTCGATACCCGTAGAAGGCACTGCGGCGCCGTCGGTCACGAAGACCTGGCGGAAGGCGGGCATCGTGGAGCGGGCGGTGGCGCCGAGCAGCTCGGGGGCGACGGGGACCTCGCGCCAGCCGAGGACGGTCAGGCCCTCGTCGGCTGCGATCGTCTCGATCTGCGAGACGACTTCGGCCGTCCCGTCCTCGGGCAGGAAGGCGATGCCGACGGCGTAACCACCGGCCGCGGGCAGCTCGAATCCGGCCACCTCGCGGAAAAAGGCGTCGGGGACCTGGGAAAGGATGCCGGCGCCGTCGCCCGAGTCGGGCTCGGAGCCGGTGGCACCGCGGTGTTCGAGGTTGCGCAGGACCGTCAGGGCCTGTTCGACCAGGGTGTGGGACGCCTCGCCGGTGAGGGTGGCGACGAAGCCGACGCCGCATGCGTCGTGCTCGTTGCGGGGGTCGTACATACCCTGCGCAGCAGGGCGAGCATCCATGAACGACCAGTTCTGGCCATTCGCGGAATGCTGGGACGGCTGGCGCGGCGTACGCATCGGCTCTCCCGTCGTCGTCTCAAGTGGCATATGTGCTTGCGAAGGGACGACGTTGGCCCTCTGCTTGTGCGCAAATTTCGTGCAGGTTACATGATGGAGCGGTTCTCGGGAACCGGATACTCCGTTCCAACATGCGGACGCCGCGGGGTGGCGGCGGGCACCGCGCACGGCGGCGGAAATATGGGGACCCGATTCGGACAGATCGATGCCCATCGGTCCAGGGGGCGGGGCGAGCGTCGTCGCTCACTCCACGGTGCGCCGCAGGCACCATTGCCCGCAGCGCTTACGGCTCATGCCCCGTGGTCAAGCATTCGAAACCAGCAAGTAACGGCTACTTATGCGGCCCATCGCATAAGTAGCATCCGCACTATCCTACGGCCGTCCCGAACAAGCTGCCCAGGGCGTACGTCACACCGGCCGCCGCGCCACCCAGAGCGAGCTGCCGCAGACCACTGAACCACCAGGTGCGCGCCGTCACCCTGGCCACCACGGCACCGCACGCGAAGAGCCCGACGAGCGCGAGGAGCAGGGCGGGCCACAGGGCGCTGGCGCCGAGCAGATAGGGCAGCACGGGCAGCAGCGCGCCGAGCGCGAACGCGCCGAAACTGGAGACGGCGGCGACCAGCGGCGAGGGCAGATCGCCGGGGTCGATGCCGAGTTCCTCGCGGGCGTGGATCTCCAGGGCCTGCTCGGGATCCTTGGACAGCTGCCGGGCGACCTGCCGCGCCAGGGCGGGCTCGACACCACGGGTCTCGTAGAGCGCCGCGAGCTCGGCCTCCTCGTCCTTCGGGTGCTTTCTGAGCTCCCGGCGCTCCACCTCCAGCTCAGCCTCGACGAGTTCGCGCTGCGAGGCGACGGAGGTGTACTCACCGGCGGCCATCGAGAAGGCTCCGGCAGCGAGGCCCGCGAGTCCGGTCAGGACGATGGTGTGCTGACCGACCGAGCCGCCGGCGACACCGGTCATCAGGGCGAGGTTGGAGACCAGACCGTCCATCGCGCCGAAGACGGCGGGGCGCAGCCAGCCACCGTTCACATCCCGGTGGGTGTGGTTGTCGCGGTGCGCTTCATGCAGCGCTGCCTCGTTTTCCATGAGTGCCATG
Organism: Streptomyces sp. NPDC043427; assembly: GCF_056436655.1. Classification (NCBI taxonomy): domain Bacteria; kingdom Bacillati; phylum Actinomycetota; class Actinomycetes; order Kitasatosporales; family Streptomycetaceae; genus Streptomyces; species Streptomyces sp. NPDC043427. The sequence continues at coordinate 172,866 of NZ_JBWKCC010000001.1, forward strand.
CGGGTCTCCGGCCATACCTTCTGGACTGATTCTATTTTTCGACAACGCTTACCGTACGCCTCGCATTCCTAGCCCGCCAGCAAGGAAAGGCTGGGCTAACCTGCGGTTTTACCGCTCATCGCTCATCCGTGTATATGGCCGCACAGATGTCGACCGGGTGACGCTGCGGTGGGTCAGGCTGCGCCGAAGACCGCACCGGGGACAGTTCCGCAAAGGGTTCGCCGCCCCTGACGGGCACCCCCGAGAGGAGCCGCGTATGGCATCGATCGCCTGCATTCCCTCCGTCCCGGCGCCCGGGAACGCCGCCGAACTGCGCGACCGGGCTCGTGGCGCGCTGCTCGGCCTGGCCGTGGGCGACGCCCTCGGGGCACCGGCCGAGAACCTCAAGCCCTCCGAGATCCGCGCGCGCTGGGGCCGTATCACCGGATACGTCGCCGAGAAGCCGGCGGGCACGGACGACACGGAGTACGCGATCTTCTCCGGACTGCTGCTGGCCCGGCACGGCTCCTCACTCACGGCGGCGCACGTCGAGGCGGCCTGGCACGAGTGGATCGCCGACCGCGAGGAGGGCCCCTTCCGCGGGGCCGGCTTCAGCGAACGGGGCACGCTGGAGAACCTCCGCCGGGGCCTGGCCGCCCCCATCTCCGCCCAGCACCGCCACGCGTGGAGCGACGGCCTCGCCATGCGCGCTGCTCCCTTCGGCGTCTTCGCTGCGGGCCGCCCGGCGGAGGCGGCCCGCCTGGTCGCGATCGACGGCTCGGTCAGCCACGACGGCGAGGGCATCTACGGCGGCCAGGCGGTCGCGGCGGGAGTGGCGGCGGCGATGGCGGGCGCCCCCGCCGTCGCCGTCGTCGCCTCCGCCCTCGCCGTGGTCCCGGACGACTCCTGGACGGCCCGCTCCCTGCGCCGGGCCGTGACCGTCGCCCACCGCGGCGAACGCGCGGTCCGCTCGGCCGTCGTGATCGGCGGCTATCCCTGGACCGACCTGGCCCCCGAAGCCGTCGCCCTCGCCTTCGGCGCGTACGCGGCGGCCGACGGCGACTTCCGGCACGCCGTCCTGACCGCGGTCAACATGGGTCGCGACGCCGACACCACCGCCGCGGTCGCCGGAGCCCTCGCGGGCGCGACCCAGGGCGCCTCCGCGATCCCGGCGGACTGGGCGGCGGCCATCGGCCCGGCCCGGGGCAGCTGCCTCCCGTCCATGGCGGGCCACCACGTCCTGGACATCGCGGACGAGCTGGTCCGGTTACGAGGCGAGGCTCCGGCACCACGGACCACGTGGCGGACGCCGTTCACACCGGCACCGTGCGATGACGTGGCACCGGGTGACGACACGGCCGAGGTCCGGTCATGACGCCGTCGCCCGGACCGTGGGGGACGGAGTCGGGAACGACCACACCGACCGGCACCGCCGGCACCGAGACACACCCCGCACCCACCACACCGACCACAGCCACTGCCACCACAGCCGCCACACCGGCCACAGCCACCGCATCCACCACATCCATCGCCACCACTTCGACCACTGCCACTGCCACCACAGAGACCACAGAGACCACCCCCGCCGCCGCTTCCCGCACCCGCAATCCGGCCAACCACCCCCGCCGCATCGAAGGCCTCCTCCTCGGGCTCGCCGCCGGTGACGCGGCAGGCTGGCCCGCCGCTCGGCATCGGGCGGCCCGGATGCCGGAGTGGACCAGGCGGCTCACCCGCGAGCTGGACACCTTCGCCGAGCAGAACGCGACGACCACGCTTCCCGTCCCCATCGCCCTGAACCAGCCCCCCGAGCCGCTCCGCCTGGGCCCCTCCGACGACGCCGAGTGGGCGGTGTTCGCGGCGGAGGCCGTGCTGCGGGCCGGGGACGACAGCGCGCTCGGCGACCTGAGCCGGGAGCGCCGGATGCGTGCCGCGATCGACCTGACCTGGAACGCGATCGCGAGCGAGGTCGCGGCGGCCGCCGAACGCGCCCCCGAGGTCGAGTCGGCGGTACTGCCCCTGCGCGCCCGCATCTCCGTCCGGGCCGGCCTCGGCAACCTCGCCACCGGCCTGCGCCCGCCCGCCACCGGCCACGACAACCCCCACTACTTCGACGACGCCGCCTGCGTACGCGCCTGTGTCCTCGCGGTCGCCCATCCCGGCGAGCCCCGACTCGCCGCCGACCTCGCCGAGTTCGACGCCCGCTACTCCCAGGACGGCGACGGCGTGCACGGCGCCCGGGCGATGGCGGCGGCGCTCGCGCTGGCCCTGGTCGGCGCGGAGGTGGACGCGTGCGTGAGGGCGGCCCTGGCCGAACTCCCCGAGGAGACGGAGATCGGCCGCAACGCCCGTGAGGCACTGCGGCTGGCCCACGATGCCGAGAGCACGTTCGCCCTGGTCCCGCCCCTGGAACACCGCATCGTCGACCATGTCTACAGCTACGGCGTCGCGGCCGCCGAGACGGTCCCCGTGGCCCTCGCCCTGGCCACGGCGGCCCGCGGCCGTATCGCGGAGGCGGTCCCGGCTGCGGCCTGCCTGTCCCGCGTGGCCGACTCGGCCCCGGCCCTCGCGGGCGCCCTCACGGGCGCACTGGGCGGCGGCGAGGCGATCCCCGCCTCCTGGCGCACCACCTGCCGCACCCTCCCCGGCTGCGTCCTCCCCCGCCTGACCGGCACCGACCTCGTGGAACTCGCCGAACTCCTGGAAGCGACACAACCGACCCCGCCAGGAGGATGATTCGGGGCATGACGCCCAAAGCAACAGAAAGCACGGCACCGGTTCACGGGGCGAGCCTCGACGAACGGATCACCGGCGCCCTGGTCGGAGCAGCCGTCGGCGACGCCCTGGGCGGCCCGGTCGAGGGCTACTCCCCCGACCAGATCGTGCAGCGCCACGGCGGCCGCGTCCACGGCATCGTCGGCCCCTGGAACGGCGACGCCTGGCGCACCGCCCGCCCCATCGCCCCGTACCACAAGGGCGACGGCCACGTCACCGACGACACGTTGATGACCCACGCCCTGGTACGGGTGTACGCGCAGGTCCGCGACCACCTCGACGCGTACGCGATCGCCGACCACCTGGTCCCGGACCTGATGACAACGCCCCGCTGGATTCCGGAACTGGAGGCGGAGGCGCTCCCCCTCCAGCGGGTCTTCCTCGCGGAGAAGTGGCTGGTGACACGACTCCACTACGGCCACGTCGACCCCCGGGAGGCAGGCGTCGGCAACATCGTCAACTGCGGCGCGGCGATGTACATGGCCCCCGTCGGCCTGGTCAACGCGGCCAACCCGGCGGCCGCGTACGCCGAGGCCCTGGACGTCGCGGGCGCCCACCAGTCGTCGTACGGTCGTGAGGCGGCGGGCGTTTTCGCGGCGGCGGTGGCCGCGGCCTGCGCACCGGGCGCGACCCCGGACTCGGTGGTCTCCGTGTGCCTCGCCCTGGCGAAGGACGGCACCCGGGCGGCGATCGAGAAGGTCTGCGAAGCGGCGTCCCGCCACACGGACTTCGAGTCCGCGCTGGTCCCGTTGCGGGAGGCGGTGACCCCGTACGACACGGTGGGCCCCGACTACAAGCGCCCTACTCTGGCCGCCCGGCGCCCCTCCCGCCTGCACGCGATCGAGGAACTCCCGGTGGCCCTCGGCATGTTGGTCGTGGCCGGCGGCGACTACCGCCACGCGGTCCTGGGCGCGGTGAACTACGGCCGCGACTGCGACTCCATCGCCACGATGGCGGGTGCGTTGTCCGGGGCCCTGGGCTCCCCCGTCCCGGAGGACTGGGCGAAGACCGTCGCGGAAGCGAGCCGCCTGGACCTGTGGGCCCCGGCGAGGACCCTCACGGAGGTCGCCCGGGAGATCTTCGCATCGGACGTACGGCGCCGACGAGCCCACGAGGAGGCGTTCAGCGAGATCGGGGGCCCGAGATGCTCCGACTGACGTGGGTCCAACCGGAGGATCTGCTGGGCCACGAACTGCGCCAGGCCACCCAGGACGGCCGCGAACCCTCGGCGATCGCTGCGAGATGGAAGGCGGCAGGCGGCCTCGACGCCCCACCCCGAGCGGGAGCCTCCCCCCACCCGGCCTCCCGCTACCTACGCCTCCTCGCAGACGACTTGCTGGACGAACTGGCGGACCTGCCGAGCAGCCTGTCGGAGCACGAGCCGACGGACCTCGTGCAGATCAAGGCCAGGTGTCCGGCTTGGCCCGCGCTCCCCGCGGGCAGTCGTGCCGCCGGGGCGATGGCGGTACCCCCGCTCGAGCGAAGCCGAGGGTCGGCGAGGGTGCGCGCGGACGGCGCCCCGTCAGCGCCGGGCTGCGCGCCCCACGCCCGCCCAGCCCCCACCCGGGCCCGCATCGAAGCCGCCTGGCTGGGCAGAGCCGCCGGCTGCCTCCTCGGCAAGCCAGTCGAAAAACTCCCCCTGGACGCCGTCCGCCAACTGGCGGCGGCAACCGGCAACTGGCCCCTGAACACCTACTTCACAGCCCGAGGAGTCCCCCAGGACCTCCTCGAAACGCACCCCTGGAACCGCCGCTCGGCCCCCACCTCCCTCGCCGAGAACATCGACGGCATGCCCGAGGACGACGACCTCAACTACCCCCTCCTCAACCTCCTCCTGCTCCAACGCCACGGCACAGCCTTCACCACCCCCGACGTAGCCCGACTCTGGCTCGAGGAACTCCCCGCCGGCCGCGCCTTCACCGCCGAACGCATCGCGTACCGCAACCTCCTCCTCGGCCTGGACCCCCCGCACACCGCCCGCCACCGCAACCCCTTCCGCGAATGGATCGGCGCCCTGATCCGTGCCGACATCCACGGCTGGACCAACCCCGGCGACCCCGCGGCCGCCGCCGAACAGGCGCACCGCGACGCCACCCTGACCCACACCGCCAACGGTGTCTACGCGGCGATGTTCACCGCGGCCACCATCGCCACCGCGGCCACCGGTACGCACGACGTCCACACCTGCCTCCGCACCGGCCTCACCGTCGTCCCACCCCGCTCCCGACTGTCCCGCGCCGTCCACCACGCGATCCGACTCGCCGAGACCCACGACGACTTCGACATGGTCGTGGACGAACTCCACGCCACCCACACCGCGACCCACCACTGGGTCCACGCCATCCCCAACACCGCCCTGATCGCCGCCGCCCTCACCCACGCCGACGGCGACTTCACCGGCTCCATCTGCCGTGCCGTGTCCGGCGGTTGGGACACCGACTCCAACGGCGCGACGGCCGGCGGCATCGCGGCCCTCCTCGCGGGCGACCCCGCCGCCCTCCCCGACCGCTGGACCGCGCCCCTCAAGAACCGCCTGGCCACCTCCATCGGCGACTTCAACGGCATCGGCTTCGACGCGCTCGCCCAGCTCACCCACGCGCTCATCCCCCGGGAGGCACCCGCCTGATGACCGACTCCCCCGCAACCCGCTCGCCCCTGACCGGCCTCCGCGTCCTCGACCTCGCCACGCTCTTCGCCGGCCCCCTTGCCGCCACCCTGCTCGGCGACTTCGGCGCGGAGGTCATCAAGGTCGAGCACCCCACGAAACCCGACCCCTCCCGAGGACACGGCCCGTCGAAGGACGGCGTCGGCCTGTGGTGGAAGGTCCTGGGCCGCAACAAGCGCACCACGACCCTGGACCTCTCCAAGCCGGGCGGCCGCGCCACCCTCCTGCGCCTCGCCGCCACCGCCGACGTCGTCATCGAGAACTTCCGCCCCGGCACCCTGGAGAAGTGGGACCTGGGCTGGGAGGAGCTGTCCACCGCCAACCCCCGCCTGATCCTCACCCGCGTCACCGGCTTCGGCCAGTTCGGCCCGTACGCGCACCGCCCCGGCTTCGGCACCCTGGCCGAGGCGATGAGTGGCTTCGCCGCGATCACCGGCGAACCCGACGCACCCCCGGTCCTCCCGCCGTTCGGCCTGGCCGACTCGATCGCGGGCCTGGCCACCGCCTACGCCGTCCTGACGGCCCTCGCCGCCCGCGACCGTACCGGCGAGGGTCAGGTCGTCGACATGGCCCTCATCGAGCCGATCCTGACCGTCCTCGGCCCCCAGCCCACCTGGTACGACCAGCTCGGCCACGTGCAGCCCCGCACCGGCAACCGCTCCCAGAACAACGCCCCGCGCAACACCTACCGCACGGCGGACGGCACCTGGGTCGCCGTCTCCACGTCCGCCCAGTCGGTCGCGGAACGCCTGATGCACCTGGTCGGCCGGCCCGAGCTGATCGACGAGGCCTGGTTCGCCACGGGCGCCGACCGCGCCCGCCACGCCGACGTCCTCGACGAGGCGGTCGGCACCTGGATCGCCCGCCGCACCCGCGCCGACGTCCTCGCGGCCTTCGAGAAGGCGGAGGCCGCGGTGGCCCCCGTCCAGGACGTACGGGACGTCATGACCGACCCGCAGTACGCGGCCCTCGGCACCGTGACCACCGTCGACGACCCCGAGCTGGGCCCGCTGCGCATGCAGAACGTCCTCTTCCGTCTCTCCGCCACACCAGGCGCGATCCGCTGGGCCGGCCGGCCGCATGGCGCGGACACCGAGGAGGTCCTGACCGAGCTGGGCCTGACCCCGGCCGAACTCGCCACGCTACGCGCGGAGGGCGCCCTGTGACCTTCCCGCTGACCTGGCTGTACGTCCCCGGCGACCGCCCCCACGTCGTCACCAAGGCGCTGCTCTGCGGCGCCGACGTGGTGGTGATCGACCTGGAGGACGCGGTCGCCCCCGACCGCAAGGACTACGCCCGCGCCGCCACGGCCGAACTCCTCTCCGAGCCCCAGCCGGTCCCGGTCCACGTCCGCGTCAACACCCTGGACGGCCCGTGGGCGGCCGCCGACCTGGAGGCGGTGGCGTCCCTCCCGGGCCTCGCCGGCCTCCGCCTCCCCAAGGTCACCTCCCCCGAACAGGTCGTACGCGTCGCACAAGGCACACCCCCGATGCCCCCGACGACCCCGAAGACCCCGACAGCGCCCGCCCTGTACGCCCTCCTGGAAACGGCCCTGGGCATCGAGCGGGCCCATGCCATCGCCTGCGCCCACCCGGCCCTGCGCGGCATCTCCCTCGGCGAGTCGGACCTCCGCGCCGACCTGGGGGTCCGGGACGACACGGGCCTCGACTGGTCACGCTCGCGGATCGTCGTGGCCGCGCGGGCGGCGGGACTGCCCCCGCCCGCCCAGTCGGTGTACCCGGACATCCGCGACCTGGACGGCCTGGCGGCCTCCTGCGCCCGCGGCCGCACCCTCGGCTTCCTGGGGCGCACCGCGATCCACCCCCGCCAGCTCCCGGTCATCAAGCGGGCCTACCTGCCCACCCCTCGAGAGATCGAGCGGGCCGAGACGATCGTCAAGGCGGCGGCAGCGCAGCAGGGCGCCCAGGCCCTGCCCGACGGCCGCTTCATCGACGCGGCGGTCGTGGCAGCGGCCCAACGAACCCTGTCCCTGGCCCGCCGTCTCTGACTCCGCTCACACGCGATGAGGGCGCCCGGAAAACCCGGGCGCCCTCAGCGTCGTACGACAGCCGTCAGCTCAGCTCTTCTTGCTCCCCGACGGGGCTTCGTCCTTCACGTCGCCATCCGATTTCTCGGCCTTCTCCGCCTGGTCGGCGTCGTCGGCGTCGTCGCCCTCGTCGGCCTTGGTGGGCGTACCGGCGTCGCTCTTCGACTCGCCCTGGCCGTCCCCCTCGGCTTCACCGCCGGAGGCATCCGGTTCCACGACCGCTTCCCGTCCCGGCCGCTTTTTCGCCGACATCACGATGTAGGTCACGGCGAGCAGGAAGACCACGAGCGCGGTCCAGTTGTTCAGGCGCAGGCCCAGGATGTGGTGGGCGTCGTCGACACGCATGTACTCGACCCAGAAACGGCCCACGCAGTACGCCGCGACATAAAGGGCGAACGCCCGGCCATGGCCCAGCTTGAAGCGGCGGTCGGCCCAGATGACCAGGAGCGCGACGCCGATGCACCACAGGGACTCGTAGAGGAACGTCGGGTGGTAGTAGCCCGGCACCCGGCCGTCCGCCGAGGACGTGATGTGCAGCGCCCACGGGAGGTCGGTCTGCTTGCCGTACAGCTCCTGGTTGAACCAGTTGCCCCAGCGACCGATCGCCTGTGCGAGGGCGATGCCGGGTGCGACGGCGTCGGCGTAGGCGGGCATCGGGATGCCACGGCGGCGGCAGCCGATCCAGGCACCCAGCGCGCCGAGCGCGATCGCGCCCCAGATGCCGAGGCCGCCCTCCCAGATCTTGAAGGCGTCCACCCAGTCACGGCCCTCGCTGAAGTACAGCTCGTAGTCCGTGATCACGTGGTAGAGCCGACCGCCGAGCAGGCCGAAGGGCACGGCCCAGACCGCGATGTCGGCCACCGTGCCGGCCCGCCCGCCCCGGGCGATCCAGCGCTTGTTGCCGAGCCAGACGGCAACGAAGACGCCGATGATGATGCAGAACGCATAGCCGCGCAGCGGAATGGGGCCGAGGTGGATCACCCCGCGCGACGGGCTGGGAATGTAGGCAAGTTCCATGGCAAGGTCGACGCTACCGTGCCGGACCGGGCCCACGGCAGGCAGCCCGGCTACGGCTCCATAACGGGCCGGTGAGAAACCCTCACTCCTTGTCTGCCTCCTTCACCATCTGCTTCAGCTTCGCGGGCGTCATCGACTGGTCCTGGTAGATGTTCGTGCCGTTGAGCAGGACGGTCGGTGTGCCCGAGAATCCGCCGCTCTGGAAGGCCTGGCTGGACTTGGCGACCCAGCTGTCGTGGGTGCCGTCCTCCACGCAGGTGCGGAACGCGGGGGTGACGAGTCCGTCGACCTTGCCGGCCAGCTCGATGAGCTTGGCGTTGTCGGCGTAGGCGTCGTCGGTCTCCGGTGGCTGGTTCTCGTACAGCACGTCGTGGTACGCCGGGAACTTGTCGGCGTCCTGGGCGCAGGCCGCGGCGCTCGCCGCCCTGCGGGAGCCGCTGCCGCCCATGTTGCCGTCGATGATCGTGGCCAGGTGGTACTCCACCTTGAGCTTTCCGGAGTCGGTCAGCTCGTGGATCGTCGCGCGGTATCTGTCCTCGAAGCCCTTGCAGGCGGGGCAGCGGAAGTCCTCCCACACGGTGAGCTTGGACTTGGCGTTCTCCTTGCCGACCGGGATCGCGAGGGCGTCCTTGCCCTGCGCGCCCGAGGGCGCCACGACCGGGCCCGCCTTGTCACCGCCCTTGTCCTTGCCCGCGTTGGCGGCAAGGACACCGATGACCGCGGCCAGGCCGAGCACGCACACCACGCTCGCGCCGACGATCAGCGTCCGGCGCCGCCGCTCCGCGGACTTCTGCTTCTCGCGCTCGACCGCCAGCCGCTCCCGGGCGGTGCGCTTCCCCTCACGATTCTTCTCGCTCACACCCCCAGAACGAACCGGGGAGGCGCAGCGCGCCTCCCCGGTCCCAGGTCCACTCGTACGAGGGACCCGTGTGAGAACTCCCGCTGACTTACGCCTGCCCGCGCACGCCCTTGGCCAGCTCACCGGCGAGCGCGCGGACGGCCTCGACACCTGCCGCGTGGTCCGGGGCGTCCAGCATCCGCTTGACGAACGCGGAGCCGACGATCACGCCGTCGGCGAAGCCGGCGACCTCGGCCGCCTGCTCGGCGTTGGAGACGCCGAGGCCGACGCACACGGGCAGGTCACCCGCGGCCCGGGTACGGCCCACCAGGTCCTCCGCCTGCGCGCCGACCGACTCACGGGTGCCGGTGACGCCCATCAGGGAGGCCGCGTAGACGAAGCCGCTGCCCGCCGCGGTGATGTCGGCGAGCCGCTCGTTCTTGCTGCTCGGCGCCACGACGAAGACCGTCGCGAGGCCGTGCTTCTCGGCGTGCTCCCTCCACAGCGCCGACTCCTGCACGGGCAGGTCGGGCAGGATCGCGCCGGCGCCGCCCGCCTCCGCGAGCTCGGCGGTGAACCGCTCGACGCCGTAGCGGTCGATGGGGTTCCAGTACGTCATCACGAGCACCGGCTTCCCGGTGGCCTGGTGGGCCTCCCGGACGGTGCGCATCGCGTCGGCGATCCTGACGCCGCCGCGCAGCGCGATGTCGTCGGCGGTCTGGATGACCGGGCCGTCGAGAACGGGGTCGCTGTGCGGCAGGCCCACCTCGACGACGTCGGCGCCGCCGTCGAAGACGGCCTTGATGGCCTCGATGCCGCCGTCCACGGTCGGGAACCCGGCCGGGAGGTAGGCGATCAGCGCGGAGCGGCCCTCCGCCTTGGCGGCGGCGAGGGTGTCCGACAGCAGTTGGATGTTTCCGCTCACTTGGCGTCCCCCTCGATCTCTGCGGTGCCGGAGGCGTCCTCGGCGACCTCGGCGTCGGTGTCGTACAGGCCGAAGTAGCGGGCGGCGGTGTCCATGTCCTTGTCGCCGCGGCCGGACAGGTTGACCACGATCAGCCCGTCCTTGCCCAGCTCCCGGCCGACCTCCAGGGCGCCGGCGAGGGCGTGGGCGCTCTCGATGGCCGGGATGATGCCCTCGGTCTGCGAGAGCAGGCGCAGGGCCTGCATGGCCGCGTCGTCGGTGACCGCGCGGTACTCGGCGCGGCCGCTGTCCTTGAGGTAGGAGTGCTCGGGGCCGATGCCGGGGTAGTCCAGACCGGCCGAGATCGAGTACGGCTCGGTGATCTGGCCCTCGTCGTCCTGGAGGACGTAGGAGCGCGATCCGTGCAGGATGCCGGGCTCGCCGGCGGTGAGGGTGGCCGCGTGCTCGCCGGTCTCGACGCCGTGGCCGGCCGGCTCGCAGCCGACGAGGCGCACGGAGGCGTCCGGGATGAAGGCGTGGAAGAGGCCGATGGCGTTGGAGCCGCCGCCGACGCAGGCGACGGCCGCGTCGGGCAGCCGTCCGGCGCGCTCCAGGAGCTGGCGTCTGGCCTCGACGCCGATGACCCGGTGGAAGTCGCGGACCATGGCCGGGAAGGGGTGCGGGCCGGCCACGGTGCCGAACAGGTAGTGCGTGCGGTCGACGTTGGCGACCCAGTCGCGGAAGGCCTCGTTGATCGCGTCCTTCAGCGTCCGGCTGCCGGACTTCACGGCGACGACCTCGGCACCGAGCATGCGCATGCGGGCCACGTTGAGGGCCTGGCGCTTGGTGTCGATCTCACCCATGTAGATGGTGCACTCGAGACCGAACAGCGCGCAGGCGGTGGCGGTGGCGACGCCGTGCTGACCGGCGCCGGTCTCGGCGATGACGCGGGTCTTGCCCATGCGCTTGGTGAGCAGGGCCTGACCGAGCACGTTGTTGATCTTGTGGGATCCGGTGTGGTTCAGGTCCTCGCGCTTGAGGAAGATCCGGGCGCCGCCGGCGCGCTCGGCGAACCGGGGCACCTCGGTGAGGGAGCTGGGGCGCCCGGTGTAGTTGACGAGCAGGTCGTCGAGCTCGCGGGCGAACTCGGGGTCGGCCTTGGCCTTGTCGTACTCGACGGCGACCTCGTCCACGGCGGCGACGAGGGCCTCCGGGATGAACTTGCCGCCGAACGCGCCGAAGTAGCCCTCGGTGCTGGGGACCTGCCCCTCGGGGTCAGGGATGAAGAACTCGCTGGGCATGCGGAATCCTCACGGTGAGTTTGTTGTTGACAACCGATCGCCGTGGGGGGCGGGGCCTGTCAGCCGGCCGCGGGCCGTCAGTGGCCTGTCGCGCCTGCGCGGCGGTAACCGCACATCGAACGGAGCCCCGCGCCCCTAAAAGGGGCGCTGCCATCGACGGCCGTTCACCTGCCCGGGCTCGTCGCCGATGACGTACCTCACCCGGCGGCCGTGCACCCGGCGTGCGGGGGCGCGGCAGCCTCGGGGACGGCAGCCGCGCGCGAGGCGGGCGTACGGGTCCCGGGTCGTCATCGTGGTCGAGAGAGTCATCTTGCCCAACCCTACCGGGAGTTCAGTCCCGGCCGTGGCGCAGTGCGGGGTGTGCGCCCGCTGCGACGAGGTCGGCGACTGCGGTCTTGGGGTCTCGGCCGGTGACGAGGGATTCGCCGACCAGGACGGCGTCGGCGCCGGCGTTGGCGTAGGCGATGAGGTCGTGGGGGCCACGGACGCCGGACTCGGCGATCTTGACGATGTTCGCGGGGATCTCGGGGGCGATCCGGTCGAAGGTGCCCCGGTCGACCTCCAGCGTCTTGAGGTTGCGCGCGTTGACGCCGATCACCTTGGCGCCCGCGTCCACCGCCCGCTCGACCTCGTCCTCGTCGTGGACCTCGACGAGCGGGGTGAGGCCGATGGAGACGGCGCGCTCGATGAGCGACTCCAGGGCGGGCTGGTCGAGGGCGGCGACGATCAGCAGCGCGAGGTCGGCGCCGTAGGCACGGGCCTCCCACAGCTGGTACGCCGTGACGATGAAGTCCTTGCGCAGGACAGGGATGTCCACCCGCGCGCGGACCGCCTCGAGGTCGGCGAGCGAGCCGCCGAAGCGGCGCTGTTCGGTGAGGACGGAGATGACGGCGGCACCGCCCGCCTCGTAGTCGGCGGCCAGTCCCGCCGGGTCGGCGATCGCGGCCAGCGCGCCCTTGGAGGGGCTGGAGCGCTTGACCTCGCAGATCACCTTGACGCCGTCGCCCTTGAGCGCGGCCACTCCGTCCTTGGCTGCGTGAGCCTTGGCCGCGCGCTCCTTGAGCTCGTCGAGGCTGACGCGCGCCTGCCGCTCCGCGAGGTCGGCACGGACTCCGTCGATGATCTCGTCGAGCACACTCACGCGAGCGGCCCCCTTCCAGACGGTTCACTGTTCAAGCGGTTGGGCTTCCGCCGAGCGTCCGCCCCTCGGGCGGAACCAGCAGCCGAAAACCCATGGTCACTGCGATGGTATCCGCAGGACGGCGAAGGCCCCGCATCCGGCCGACACCGGTCCCACTACCTGGACATTCAGTTGTTGATCAAGGATGGAGCCAGCCACCGAACGGCAGGTTCCGGACAACTGTGAAGGTCAGCAGCAACGCACCGAGGGTCCACAGGTGTACAGGACCGACGTCGATCCTCAGCCGCCGCCCGCGCACCGCGCGGCCCACCCAGACGGTCCACAGCACGGCGAAGCCCAGATAGGCGACCACGGCCGCCGCGTTGTCCTGCAGCGCGGTCAGGAAGTCCCCGTGCACGAAGGCGTGCGCGCTGCGCAGTCCGCCGCAGCCGGGGCAGTAGACGCCGGTGTAGCGCAGGAGGGGGCAGACGGGGTAGTGGCCGGGTTCGTTGGGGTCGACGGCCCCCACGTAGGCGAAGGCCCCGGCGACGGCCGCGAGCACTCCGGCGGGGACGGCAAGGCGTCCCAGGACGGTCCCGGAGGCGGGCCGTGGCGGTGGCGGCGCCACTCTCTGGCTGTCGGCGTTCACGCCTCGCATTGTGCCTCGCCCGGCCGCACACACGCGCGAAGGGGCGGCCCGGCACCGATGGCGCCGGACCGCCCCTTCGCACAAGCAGGGCCGGTCAGTCCGCGAGGCTCAGCTCTCGACGCTCGCCGGCTCGGGCGTCGCCGAGACCTGGTGCACCGGGTGGGCCGTCTTCGGCGCGCCGAGGCCCATGGCGCTCATGACAGCGCCGACGACACCGCCGAGCACCACGATCACCATGCCGGCCCAGAAGCCCAGCGGCTCGGCCATCACCATGAACGCGCCGGCGACGGCGAAACCGATGATGGCGATGGTGACACCGGTCCAGGCGGCCGGGGTGTGTCCGTGGCTGCTGCCCGCCATGACTTGCTCCTCGTTGCTGTGTACGTGTTGTACGTGTCTGAGCCGGCGTGTCGGAGCCGGAGGTTCGCGGTCCATTGTCCCGTACGCGTGCGCGTGCCCTGAGCGGGGGTGCGTTTTGCCCGCGTCTGATGCACCACATCGGGACCGGTGGCGGGGATCCTCGGTTATGCCGGATCCATGCCCGTGGGGTCCTCGCCGCGGTCCAGCGCCTTCCAGAGGTCCTCGGGGCGGTCGGGGTCGACGGCCGGGGCCGCACGGCGCGGGCGGGGGGCGCCCGCACGCTCGTAGCGACCGGACATGGCGGGCCACAGGCGGCCGTAGCGCAGGGCGAGCAGGCCGGCCAGGAGGATCAGGACGCCGCCCGCCGCCGCGACGTACGGCCAAGCGGTGTGGCTGAAGGCGGTCACGGTGGACGCGGTGTCGCCGGTGGCCTTCGCGGCCTGCTCGTCGAGGGCGGAGCTGTCGGAGGCGCCGAGCAGGGCCGCGACGATCGTCCCGACGCCGGAGAGCGCGAGCAGGGCGGAGACCAGGTGGCGGCCGGCCCTGCGGACGGCGAAGACGGCGACGAGCGCGGCGAGGCCCACTATGGCGAGCGCCGCGGGGACGCCGGTGACGTCGCTGCCCTTGGCGGTCAGGGGGAAGGATCCGCCGGCCACCGTCGCCGTGCCCTCCGACCAGCGCTGCCGGGTGGAGAGCAGGGCCACGGCCGCGCCCAGCGCACCGCACATCAGGGCGAGGGCGAGACTCCGGCGGCCGGACCGGGCGGGGGCGGCGGCTTCGGAACGGGGGTCAGGTACAGCAGTCACGTACCCCACTATCGCCTGAACCCCGGGCGAACCATCACCCGGGGCTCACGTGAGAAGCGCCCCACTTTCCCCGAAGCGCCGCAAGCGCCCTACGTGCCCAGTCGGTTGGCCGTGTGGACGGCGCGCAGGACCGCCGCCGCCTTGTTACGGCACTCGGTGTCCTCGGCGACCGGGTCGGAGTCGGCGACGATGCCGGCGCCGGCCTGGACGTAGGCGGTGCCGTCCCGCAGGAGGGCCGTGCGGATGGCGATGGCGGTGTCGGAGTCGCCCGCGAAGTCGAGGTAGCCGACGCAGCCGCCGTACAGGCCGCGCCGGGAGGGCTCGAGTTCGTCGATGATCTGCATCGCGCGGGGCTTGGGCGCGCCGGAGAGGGTGCCGGCCGGGAAGCAGGCGGTCAGGACGTCGAAGGCCGTGCGGCCCGCCGACACCTTGCCGGTGACGGTCGAGACGATGTGCATCACGTGCGAGTACCGCTCGACGGACATGAAGTCGACGACCTCGACCGAGCCGGGCTCGCAGACCCGCCCGAGATCGTTGCGGCCGAGGTCGACGAGCATGAGGTGCTCGGCGCGTTCCTTGGGGTCGGCGAGGAGTTCGTCGGCGAGGGCCTGGTCCTCCTGCGGGGTGGCTCCGCGCCACCGCGTGCCGGCGATGGGGTGGACCATCGCCTGCCCGTCCTCGACCTTGACGAGAGCCTCGGGCGAGGAGCCGACGACGTCGAAGCCGTCGAAGCGGAACAGGTACATGTACGGCGAGGGGTTCGTCGCCCTCAGGACCCGGTAGACGTCCAACGCGCTCGCGCTGCACGGCGTTTCGAAGCGCTGGGAGGGGACGACCTGGAAGGCCTCGCCCGCGCGGATGCGCTCCTTGATGTCCTCGACGGCCTCCTGGAAGTCGGGGCCGCCCCAGAGCGCGGTGTAGTCGGGGAGCTCGGAGGGCGGGAGGACGGCCGGGGGCTGCGCGACCGCGCGCGAGAGGTCCGCCTCCATGGCGTCGAGGCGGGCGACCGCGTCCGCGTAGGCCTCGTCGACGCCCGTGTCGAGATCGTTGTGGTTGATCGCGTTGGCGATCAGCAGGACGGAGCCCTCCCAGTGGTCCATCACGGCGAGGTCGCTGGTCAGGAGCATGGTCAGCTCGGGCAGCTTCAGGTCGTCGCGCTCGCCGGGGCCGATCTTCTCCAGGCGGCGCACGATGTCGTAGCCGAGGTAGCCGACCATGCCGCCGGTGAAGGGCGGCAGGCCCTCCTGGTGGGGGGTGTGGAGGGCCTCGATGGTGGCGCGCAGGGCGGCGAGGGGGTCGCCGTCGACGGGGACGCCGACGGGCGGGACGCCGAGCCAGTGGGCCTGGCCGTCGCGTGCGGTGAGGGTGGCGGCCGAGCGGACGCCGACGAAGGAGTACCGGGACCACGACCGGCCGTTCTCCGCGGACTCCAGCAGGAACGTGCCGGGGCGTTCGGCGGCGAGCTTGCGGTAGAGGGCGACCGGGGTGTCGCCGTCGGCGAGGAGCTTGCGGGTGACCGGGATGACCCGGCGGTCGGTGGCCAGCTTGCGGAACGTCTCGAGGTCCATGGCGGCTGACCTTACTGATCCGAGGCCGCGGCACTGGAATCAGCGCCGTCCTTGAGGAGCACGTCCTCGTCGAAGCAGGTCCGCGCGCCGGTGTGGCAGGCGGCGCCGACCTGGTCGACCTTGACCAGCACGGTGTCGGCGTCGCAGTCGAGGGCGACGGACTTGACCCACTGGAAGTGACCGGACGTGTCGCCCTTGACCCAGTACTCCCGGCGGCTGCGCGACCAGTAGGTGCAGCGGCCGGTGGTGAGCGTGCGGTGCAGCGCCTCGTCGTCCATCCAGCCGAGCATGAGCACCTCACCGGTGTCGTACTGCTGGGCGATGGCGGGGAGGAGCCCGTCGGCGCTGCGCTTGAGGCGCGCGGCGATCTCGGGGTCCAGCCGGCTCGGCTGGCGGGGCATGCTGGTCATGGGTGCCATTGTGCCGCGCGCCACTGACAGTCCCGGCGTGGTGTCCACTGTGCGGACCATTGAGCCGGTCGTAGGCTGGCCGCATGTCGACCTTCGCCAAGCGTGAACGGCTCCTGTTCGCGGACCTCTTGGAAACCACCGGCCCCGACGCCCCCACCCTCTGCGAGGGCTGGCGGACCCGCGAGCTCGCCGCGCACGTGGTGGTGCGCGAGCGCCGCCCCGACGCCGCCGGCGGAATACTGATCAAGCAGCTCGCCTCCCGCCTGGACAAGGTGATGGAGGAGTTCACGGCCAAGCCGTACGAGGAGCTGATCCAGCTGATCCGTACCGGCCCGCCCCGTTTCTCGCCCTTCCAGCTCAAGCAGATCGACGAGGCGTCGAACATCATCGAGTTCTACGTCCACACCGAGGACGTGCGCCGCGCCCAGCCGGAGTGGTCGCCGCGCGAGCTGGACCCGGTCTTCCAGGACGCCCTGTGGTCGCGCCTGGAGCGCACCGCCCGTCTGATGGGCCGCGGCTCCCCGACGGGGCTGGTGCTGCGCCGCCCGGACGGCCGTACGGCGGTCGCCCATCGCGGTACGCCGGTCGTGACGGTGACGGGTGAGCCGTCGGAGCTGCTGCTGTTCCTCTACGGCCGGCAGAGCGCCGCGAAGGTGGGGCTCGACGGGGACGAGGACGCCATCGCCAAGGTGCACGAGGCGAAGCAGCTGGGGATCTGAGGGAGGGCCGGCGCTCTTCCTTCGTGTCGTGCCGACACTCAGCGGGGCAGTTCCGCGCGGCGCAGCGGGGCCGAGGCGAGCGCCACGACGCCGCTGAGGGCGCAGATCGCGGCGCAGGCCGTGAAGACCGGGCCGGTGCCGTACGACTCGATCGCCAAGCCGACCACCGGGAAGGTGAGCGGGGCGACGCCGAAGCTGACCAGGGTGGAGACCGAGGTGACGCGGCCTACGTAGGCGGCTCCCGCTCTGCCCTGCACCAGCGCTCCGGCCAGAGCACCGGCCAGTCCCGCGACGAGTCCGACGAGCAGGGCCACGCAGGCCGCTCCGGCGACGGACGGCACCCGGGCGAGGGCGCCGATGGCCACGGCTCCGGCGATGCTCGTCACGGCCATCACACGTCCCGCGCGGGGCACCCGCCCGCGCCAGGCGAGCAGCAACGAGGCGGCTCCGGCGCCCACGCCGAACCCGGCGAGCACCCACCCCATCCCGGCCGAGCCCCAGCCGCGCTCCTGCGCGAGGAGGGTCAGCCCGAGGTTCATGGGCCCGACGAACCCGAGGTCGCCGAGCGCGATGGCGAGGATCAGCGGGAGCAGCACCCGGTCGTGCCGGATGTGACGCAGCCCGTCCCGCAGTTCGGCGAACACGGCGCCGCGCGTCTTCTCGTCGTCGCGGGGCACCTGCCCGACCCGCACGGTCAGCAGCACCGGCAGGGACGCACCGATCAGCAGCGCGGCGAGGCCGAAGGCGCCCGCGGTGCCGCCGAGGGCGACGCCGATGCCGCCCAGGGGGCCGCCGAGGACGCCGGCGAGTCGCACCGCGAGGCCGCGCAAGCCCTGGACGCGGGCGAGCTGGCCGCGGCCGGTGATGCGTGCCGGCAGGGCGCCGGCGGCGGGCAGGAAGACGGCGTCGACGACACCGAAGAGGACGGCCACCGCGGCCAGCGCCCACAGGCCGGGGCTGGTGACGAGCAGGAGTGACGCCGCGGTGACGACGAGGGCGCAGCGCACACCGGTGCTGCCGACGACCACCCGGCGCGGCCCGTAGCGGTCGGCGACCACTCCCCCGCCGAGCATCAGCAGGGCGCGCGGCACGGCGCTGGCGGCCGTCACCAGGCCGGCCTGCGCGGGGGTGCCGGCCTGGACGGCGGCCCAGGACAGGGCCATGTAGTAGACGTTGTCGCCGATCGCGGACGAGGTGTACCCGCCGAGCCAGCGCAGGACGTTCGGGTCTCGGTGGGCGGGACGCTCGGCCGTCTCGGGAGCCGGGGGCAGCAGGGTCGACGTCATCGGGAGCCTCTCAGATCCGGAACGGGAACGCGTACGTGTGCACCGCGACGTTCTCGCGGCCCTCGCTGTCACCGGCGGCGTCGGCGGCCGCGCCCTGCTCGTCGTAGCGGCGGATCAGGGCGAGCATCTCCTTGTTCAGCTCGACGAGTTCTTCCGGTGTGAGCCGCAGGGTGGCCTCGGTGGATTCGGCCGCGGTGTTCCATGCCTCCCCCCAGTGGCTGCGCTCGTCGAGGAAGCGGCGGTACATGTCGGCCCGCTGCTCGAAGAAGAGCCGACTCGCCGCCGTGTGCGCCGCGGCCTTCTCCGGGGCGTCGCGGAAGTCCTCGTCGCGGATGCTCACCCCGTCGGAGGCGGGCTGCCACCAGCGCTCCCGGCCGTCGGCGCTCTGCGGCTGGGCCTCCTCGATGAGCCCGTGCTCGGCGAGTTTGCGCAGGTGGTAGCTGACCAGGGAGACGGCCTCGTCGACCTGCTCGGCGAGCTGGGAGGCGGTGGCGACGCGGGCGATGGTCAGGCCGCGGTACAGCTTCATCCGCAGGGGGTGGGCGAGGGCCTTGAGCGTGCCCAGGTCCGTGATCCGGCGGCCTCTCTCCTTGCCTGTCATGCCCTCACCCTAGATACGAAAGAGAAGTTGCACAATATATTTTGCGCAACTTCTCTTTCGTATCTGGGCGTGAGAAAGCCCCGGCCGCTCACCGGCCGGGGCTCCGGGAGACCTCAGCGCACGGCGTGTCCCGCCTCCCGCAGCGTCTCCTTCACCTGCCCGATCCGCAGATCGCCGAAGTGGAACACGGACGCCGCGAGCACCGCGTCCGCGCCCGCCACGATGGCCGGCGGGAAGTCGGCGAGCTTGCCGGCGCCGCCGGAGGCGATCACCGGGACCGTCACGTGCTTGCGGACGGCGGCGATCATCTCCAGGTCGTAGCCGTCCTTGGTGCCATCGGCGTCCATCGAGTTGAGCAGGATCTCCCCGGCGCCCAGCTCGGCCGCCCGGTGGGCCCACTCGACCGCGTCGATGCCCGTGCCCCGGCGGCCGCCGTGGGTGGTGACCTCGAACGAGCCGGACTCGGTGCGTCGGGCGTCCACCGACAGCACCAGCACCTGACGGCCGAAGCGCTCCGCGATCTCCTTGATCAACTCCGGGCGGGCGATCGCGGCCGTGTTGACGCCCACCTTGTCCGCGCCCGCCCGCAGCAGCTTGTCCACGTCCTCGGGGGTGCGCACACCGCCGCCGACCGTGAGCGGGATGAACACCTGCTCGGCCGTGCGGCGCACCACGTCGTACGTGGTCTCCCGGTTGCCCGAGGAGGCGGTGATGTCCAGGAATGTCAGCTCGTCGGCGCCCTCGGCGTCGTACACCTTCGCCATCTCGACGGGGTCGCCCGCGTCCCGCAGGTTCTGGAAGTTGACGCCCTTGACGACCCGGCCGTTGTCCACGTCCAGGCAGGGGATGACTCGTACGGCCAGGGTCATGCCGGTGCTCCTCGGAACGCCTCCACCTCGACCTCGACGACCAGGCTGGGGTCGACGAAGCCGGAGACGATGACCAGCGACGTGGCCGGCCGGACGGATTCGAACAGCTCCTTGTGAGCGCGTCCGATGTCGTCCACGTCCCGGGCGTGGGTGATGTACATGCGCGTACGCACGACGTCGTCGCGGCCGAGACCCAGTTGCTCCAGCGCCGTGAACGCGACGTTGAAGGAGTTGATCGCCTGCTCGTACGGACCGCCTCCGGCGATCTCGCCGTCCACTATCGAGGTACAGCCGGACACCAGCACCAGGCCGTTCGGCAGCTCCACCGCCCGGGAGTAGCCGAAGGCGTCCTCCCAAGGCGCGCCGGTCGTCACTCGTCGTACGTCGCTCACTGGGCTACCGCCTCCAAGGCCTCTTCAAGGGTGAACGCCTTCGCGTACAGCGCCTTCCCGACGATGGCGCCCTCGACACCGAGAGGTACCAGCTCGGCGATGGCCCGCAGGTCGTCGAGCGACGACACGCCACCGGAGGCCACGACCGGGCGATCGGTCGCCGCGCACACGTTCCTCAGCAGTTCCAGGTTGGGGCCCTGGAGGGTGCCGTCCTTGGCGATGTCCGTCACCACGTACCGGGCGCAGCCCTCGTTGTTGAGACGCTCCAGGGTCTCGTAGAGGTCGCCGCCGTCGCGGGTCCAGCCGCGGCCGCGCAGGGTGGTGCCGCGGACGTCGAGACCGACGGCGATCTTGTCGCCGTGCTCGGCGATGACCTTGGCGACCCACTCGGGGGTCTCCAGGGCGGCCGTGCCGAGGTTCACTCGCCTGCAGCCGGTGGCGAGGGCCGCCGCCAGCGAGGCGTCGTCGCGGATGCCGCCCGACAACTCCACCTTGATGTCCATCGCCTGGGCGACCTCGGCGATCAGCGTCCGGTTGTCGCCCGTGCCGAACGCGGCGTCCAGATCCACCAGGTGGAGCCACTCGGCGCCCGCCCGCTGCCAGGCGAGGGCTGCCTCCAGCGGGGAGCCGTACGACGTCTCGGTCCCGGACTCGCCGTGCACGAGGCGGACGGCCTGGCCGTCGCGGACGTCGACGGCGGGAAGGAGTTCGAGCTTGCTCACAGTGTTCCGATCCAGTTGGTGAGGAGCTGGGCTCCGGCGTCGCCGGACTTCTCGGGGTGGAACTGCGTGGCCCACAGGGCGCCGTTCTCCACGGCGGCCACGAAGGGCTTGCCGTGGGTGGACCAGGTGATCTTCGGGGCCGCGATCGCCGCGTTGTGCGTCTCCAGGTTCCAGTCGTGGACGGCGTAGGAGTGCACGAAGTAGAAGCGCGCGTCCGCGTCCAGGCCGGCGAACAGCTGGGAGTCGGCCGGTGCCTCGACGGTGTTCCAGCCCATGTGGGGGACGATGTCGGCCTGGAGCGGCTCGACGGCGCCAGGCCACTCGTCGAGGCCCTCGGACTCGACGCCGTGCTCGATGCCGCGCGCGAACAGGATCTGCATGCCGACGCAGATGCCCATCACGGGACGGCCCCCGGACAGCCTGCGGTCGATGATCCAGTGGCCGCGGGCGTCGAGCAGCCCCTTCATGCAGGAGGCGAACGCGCCGACGCCGGGCACCAGCAGACCGTCGGCGTTCATGGCCTTGTCGTAGTCACGCGTGATCTCGACCTCGGCCCCCGCGCGCGCGAGGGCACGCTCGGCGGAGCGGACGTTGCCGAAGCCGTAGTCGAAGACGACGACTCGCTTGGAAGCGGTGCTCAATTCCACACCTCCAGCCTCAGGACACCCGCGACGAGACACATCGCCGCGCCGATCGACAGCAGCACGATCAGGCTCTTGGGCATCTGCTGCTTGACGAAGGAGTAGATGCCGCCGGCCAGGAAGAGGCCGACGACGATCAGGATGGTCGACAGTCCTGTCATGGCTCTACAGCGCGCCCTTCGTGGAGGGGAGGATGCCGGCCGCGCGGGGGTCGCGCTCGCTGGCGTAGCGCAGGGCCCGGGCCAGCGCCTTGAACTGGCACTCCACGATGTGGTGCGCGTTGCGTCCGTACGGCACGTGCACGTGCAGGGCGATCTGGGCCTGGGCGACGAAGGACTCCAGGATGTGCCGGGTCATCGTGGTGTCGTACTCGCCGATCATGGGCGCCATCTTCTCGGGCTCGGTGTGCACGAGGTACGGGCGGCCACTCAGATCCACCGTCACCTGGGCGAGGGACTCGTCCAGCGGGACGGTGCAGTTGCCGAAGCGGTAGATGCCCACCTTGTCGCCGAGGGCCTGCTTGAAGGCGGCACCGAGCGCGAGAGCGGTGTCCTCGATGGTGTGGTGCGAGTCGATGTGCAGGTCGCCCTCGGTCTTCACGGTCAGGTCGAACAGACCGTGCCGGCCGAGCTGGTCGAGCATGTGGTCGTAGAAGCCGACGCCGGTCGACACATCGACCTTGCCGCTGCCGTCGAGGTCGATCTCGACGAGCACCGATGTCTCCTTGGTGACTCGCTCCACGCGTCCAACGCGGCTCATGTGCTCTGCTCCTTCTTGAGTTCACGTACCGCGTCGAGGAACGCGTCGTTCTCTTCGGGGGTTCCGGCGGTGACCCGCAGCCAGCCGGGCACGCCGTTGTCCCGGACGAGCACCCCACGGTCGAGGATCTTCTGCCAGACCTCGTGGGCGTCGTCGAACCGTCCGAACTGCACGAAGTTGGCGTCGGAGGCGGTGACCTCGTAGCCGGTCGCCCGCAGCTCGGTGACCAGCCGGTCGCGCTCCGCCTTGAGCTGCTCCACGTACTTCAGCAGCGTGTGGGTGTGTTCCAGGGCGGCCAGCGCGGTCGCCTGGGTGATGGCCGACAGGTGGTACGGCAGCCGTACGAGCTGGACCGCGTCCACCACCGCCGGGTGCGCGGCGAGGTAGCCGAGGCGCAGGCCCGCCGCGCCGAACGCCTTGGACATCGTCCGCGAGATGACGAGATTCGGCCGGCCTTCGAGCAGCGGCAGCAGCGAGTCGCCGTGGCTGAACTCGATGTACGCCTCGTCGACCACGACCATCGACGGCTTGGCGGCCTGGGCCGCCTGGTACAGCGCGACGACGGTCTCGCGCGGAACCGCGGTGCCCGTGGGGTTGTTGGGGGTGGTGATGAAGACGACGTCCGGCCGGTTCTCCGCGATCGCCTTCTCGGCGGCCGCCAGGTCGATGGTGAAGTCGTCGTTGCGGGGGCCGGAGATCCAGCCCGTGCCCGTGCCGCGCGCGATGAGCCCGTGCATCGAGTACGACGGTTCGAAGCCGATCGCCGTACGGCCCGGCCCGCCGAAGGTCTGCAGCAGCTGCTGGATGACCTCGTTGGATCCGTTGGCGGCCCACACGTTGGCCCGGCCGACCTCGTACCCGCAGGTGTCGGTCAGGTAGGCGGCGAGCTGTGTGCGCAGCTCCACCGCGTCCCGGTCCGGGTAGCGGTTGAGGTCACGGGCCGCCTCGCGGACGCGCTCGGCGATCCGCTCGACCAGCGGCTCGGGCAGCGGGTAGGGGTTCTCGTTGGTGTTCAGCCGTACGGGGACGTCCAGCTGGGGCGCGCCGTAGGGGGACTTGCCGCGCAGCTCGTCCCGTACGGGGAGATCGTCGATTCCGAAGTTCACTTGCTCGTCGGTACCTTCCACCCGAACCTTGCCTTGATCGCCGCGCCGTGCGCGGGCAGGTCCTCCGCCTCGGCCAGCGTCACCACGTGGTGCGCGACCTCGGCCAGCGCGTCCTTCGTGTAGTCGACGATGTGGATGCCGCGCAGGAAGGACTGGACGGACAGGCCCGAGGAGTGGCAGGCACAGCCGCCGGTGGGCAGGACGTGGTTGGACCCGGCCGCGTAGTCGCCCAGCGAGACCGGCGCCCAGGGGCCGATGAAGATCGCGCCGGCGTTCTTCACGCGGTCGGCCACGTGGGAGGCCTTGGCGGTCTGGATCTCCAGGTGCTCGGCGCCGTACGCGTCGACCACCCTGAGGCCCTCGTCGACGCCGTCGACCAGGACGATCGCGGACTGCCTGCCCTTGAGGGCCGGGACGATCCGGTCGTCGATGTGCTTGCTGGCCGCGACCTGGGATTCCAGCTCCTTCTCGACCGCGTCGGCGAGCTCGGTCGAGTCGGTGACGAGGACGGCGGCCGCGAGCGGGTCGTGCTCGGCCTGGCTGATCAGGTCGGAGGCGACGTGGACGGGGTCGGCGGTGGAGTCCGCGAGGATCGCGATCTCGGTCGGTCCGGCCTCGGCGTCGATGCCGATCTTGCCGGTGTAGTAGCGCTTGGCGGCGGCGACCCAGATGTTGCCGGGGCCGGTGACCATGTTGGCGGGTGGGCAGGACTCGGTGCCGTGCGCGAACATCGCGACGGCGGTGGCGCCGCCGGCCGCGTAGACCTCGTCGACGCCCAGCAGCGCGCACGCGGCGAGGATCGTCGGGTGCGGCAGACCGCCGAACTCGGCCTGCGCCGGGGAGGCGAGCGCGATCGACTCGACGCCGGCCTCCTGCGCCGGTACGACGTTCATGATCACGGAGGACGGGTAGACCGACCGGCCGCCGGGGGCGTAGAGCCCGACCCGCTCGACCGGCACCCACTTCTCGGTCACCGATCCGCCCGGCACGACCTGGGTCGTGTGGGTCGTACGGCGCTGCTCGCGGTGGACGAGACGGGCGCGGCGGATGGACTCCTCCAGGGCCGCGCGGACGGCCGGGTCGAGCTCCTGCAGGGCCTTGGCCAGGGCCTCGGCCGGTACCCGTACGGATTCCAGCCGCACTCCGTCGAACTTCTCGGCGAAGTCGATCAGCGCCGCGTCGCCCCGATGATGCACGGCTTCGCAGATCGGACGCACCTTCTCGAGGGCGGCCTGAACGTCGAAGTCGGCTCGGGGCAGCAGGTCGCGCAGGGCGGGTCCCTCGGGAAGGGCGTCGCCGCGCAGATCGATAAGCGAGATCACGGGCTCAATTCTCTCAGAACCCGGATGCGGGCAGTCCGCGCGTATCAATGGCTGATACAGAACGTGGCCGGAACCCGGAAGATCCGCTTCACCTCTTGCGTTCAGGGCGTCACTCAGTGGGCATGAACGACTGTACGAACACAATGAGTGACTGGAGGGGTGGAAAAGGTGACTGTGGGTGTCGGCGTCCGGGCCGGGGAACCGCCGGGCGAGTTGACCGCGACCGAGGCCGGCATGTGGCAGGCGTTCCGCAGCGGCACGGTGTACGACCTGAGCAGCGGGGACACGGTCGTCGACGATCCACACGGCGGGCATCCGTGGGGCCCGGCCCGGACCGTGCGGGCCCGCATCGTCGCCTGGCTGCTGCTCGACGGCCCGCCCGCGCTCGCCGGGCGCGTGTCGTCGCTGAAGCTCACCGGCGTGCAGATCAGCGACACCCTGGACCTGGCGGGCGGCACGGTGGTGCCGTACGTCGAGTTCAAGCGCTGCCGGTTCGAGCGGGAGGTGCTGGTGCCGGAGGCCCGGTTCACCACCGCGCGGCTGGTGGACTGCTCGGTGCCGCGCCTGGAGGCGGCCCGGGTGCACACGGAGGGCGACCTGCATCTGCCGCGCTGCCGCTTCCACAACGGCGTACGGCTGACCGACGCGCAGATAGGCACGGATCTGCTGCTCAACCAGGCGATCGTCTACCGCGACCGCAGCGGCCGCTCGATCGCCGCCGACGGCTTGACCGTGGGGCAGGACCTCCAGGCCGAGCTCCTGGAGTCGCACGGCGAGCTGAGCCTGCGCAGCGCCACCGTCGGCGTTTCGCTGAGCCTGCGCGGCGCCAAGCTCGTCAACCCGTACTCGCGGCTCGCGCTGAACGCCCCGCAGCTCACGGTGGAGCGCACGCTGTACCTGACCCCGGCCGGCGTCGGCGGACAGACCCTCAGCGGGACGACCCCGGCGCGCGGCACCCGGATCCAGCGCTTCGAGTGCCAGGGCGGGGTGCGCCTGGACGACGGGCGGTTCGGCGACGCCGTGGACCTCCAGCAGGCCCGGTTCACCTTCACCGACGAGCAGGAGCTGTCGCTGCGCCGAGTGCAGACGCCCGAGCTGCGCTTCCTAGGGGAGCAGCCGCGCCGCGGGAGCGTCGTGCTGTCGGGGGCGCGGGTGGTCAACCTCGTCGACCGTGCGGCCAGCTGGCCGGGCCCCGGCAGCCTGCACATGGGCGGCTTCACCTACGAGAACCTGGTGCCGCGGGGCCCGTTCCCGCTGGCCGAGCGGCTGGAGTGGGTGGCTGCGGCGACCGCCGAGTACAACCCGGAGCCGTACGAACGTCTCGCCTCCGTGCTGCGGGCGGGCGGCGAGGACGAGGACGCCCGCGAGGTGCTGCTGGCCAAACAGCGCCGCCGCCGCGAGACGCTGCCGCCGGCCGCGAAGCTGTGGGGGTACGTGCAGGACTGGACGGTGGCCTACGGGTACCGGCCGGGCCGGGCCGCGGTATGGATGGCGGTGCTGTGGGCGGCGGCCTCGCTGGCCTTCGCGCACGCCGCGCACCCCCCGGTGAACGGCAACGGCCATCCGCCGTGGAACCCGGCCCTGCTGGCCCTCGACCTGCTCCTGCCGGTCATCGATCTGGGCCAGGTCGGCCAGTGGGAGCTGCGCGGCGGCTGGCAGTGGCTGGCGGCCGTGCTGATCCTGCTCGGCTGGATTCTGGCGACGACGGTGGCGGCGGGGGCGACACGGTTGCTACGGCGCAGCTGAGAGCCCCGAGAACGCGTTGAAACCCGGCGAAGGTGAAGAGAACCAGGAGGGGCGAACACATGAGGAACACTCACCTTTTACCCTCCCTTGACTGGTCCGCGTACAACTTTCGACAGGTTGTGTGAACCCCCTGGCGCCTGCCCGACCTGCGGCTTTTCAATGGGCAGCACCATGGCTCTGCTGCCCCCGTTCATCCGAGCCTCCCGGATGACCAGGACCCTCGCGCACCCCGCCGCCGCGCCCACCCCGGCCGACGACGAGGTGCTTCTCGACGCGCCCGACGGCCGCCTCGGACCCGCCCTGGTGGCGGCCGGGCGGGGCGCGTACGAACCCGCCGCCGAGCTGCTCGCCGTCACCCGCGAGAGAGCCCAGTGGGAGGAGCGCGACCGGTACGCGACCCGGCTCGCCGCCTTCGCGGGCTCGCGCGCCGAGTGGCTCGACCGCTGGCGCGCCGCCGCCCAGCACAGTCCGGACTACCTGGTCGTCGCCGCCCAGCTGGCCGTGGACCGCGCCTGGGAGTCGCCGGCGCGGGCCGAGCTGCTGCGCGAGGTGAGCCCCCTCATCACGGCCGCCGCCCAGAGCGACCACCGCGACCCGGCGCCGTGGCGGATCGCGCTGGACCACGCGCGCGGGACCCGGGCGGGCCACACGTACTTCGAGGAGCTGTGGGAGGCGGCGGTCCGCCGCGCCCCGCACCACTTCGGCTGCCATGTGGCGGCTCTGCGGTATCTGGCGAGCGCCTGGCACGGCTCGCACCGCGAGTGCATGAACTTCGCCGACCGGGCCGCCCAGGACGCGCCCGCCGACGCGCTCGTCCAGGCGCTGCCGGCGCTGGCGGCCTTCTCCTACCTGAGCGACGGCTGCGGGCCGGGCGTGCCGCGCGCACGGCTGGACGCGGCGGCCGACCGGGCGGTCGCCCTCTCCGCCCGGTTCCCGGCGGCGGACCCGTGGTCGGCCGAGCTGCGCAACCTGCTGACGTACGTCCTGGCCCGGCTGAGCCGCTGGTCGGACGCCCTGGAGCAGCTGCGTCTGACGGGTCCGTACGCCACCTCGTTCCCCTGGGACCGGGAGTCCGACGACCCGTTGGGCCGCTTCCTGACGGTCCAGGAGGAGCTCCGCGACGCGGTCGCGCGCGGCCTGACACCCGCTCCGTGGCAACCGAGGAGTGGGCACGGCGGACACGCCCGCCCGCCGGGCCATTAGGCTCTTGCGTCGTGACCACCGTCCGGCTGCCGCTCTTTCCCCTGAACTCGGTGCTCTTCCCGGGGCTCGTGCTCCCGCTCAACGTCTTCGAGGAGCGCTATCGCGCCATGATGCGCGAGCTCCTGAAGGCGCCCGAGGACGAACCACGCCGGTTCGCCGTCGTGGCGATCCGGGACGGCCACGAGGTCGCGCCCACCTCGCCCGGCATGCCGGACCAGACGGCGCTGCCCGAACGCGGCCCGGCCGCCGGTTTCGGCGCGGACCCGGCCAAGGCGTTCCACGGCGTCGGCTGCATCGCCGACGCGGCGACGATCCGGGAGCGCCCGGACGGCACCTTCGAGGTGCTGGCGACGGGGACGACCCGGGTGCGGCTGGTGTCGGTGGACGCGTCGGGCGCGTTTCTGACGGCGGAGCTGGAGGAGCTGCCGGAGGAGCCGGGCGACGAGGCCGGGGCGATCGCGGAGGGCGTGCTGCGCCAGTTCCGCCAGTACCAGAAGCGCCTCGCGGGCGCGCGGGAGCGGTCGCTGGCAGGCGGCACGGAGCTGCCCGACGAGCCGTCCGTGGTGTCGTACCTGGTCGCGGCCGCGATGATGCTGGACACCCCGACGAAACAGCGCCTGCTCCAGGCCCCGGACACCGCGTCCCGCCTGCGCGACGAGCTGAAACTCCTTCGCTCGGAGACAGCGATCATCCGTAATCTGCCGTCGTTGCCCGCGTCGGACCTGACGCGCGGCCCGACGAGCATGAACTGAGGCCGGGGGCCCTCGATGGCGAAGAAGGCGAAGAAGCAGCAGCCGGGCGGCACGCCCGCGACGGTGGCCCTCACGGCGGCGGGCGTGGACTTCACGGTCCACGCATACGAGCACGACCCCTCCCACCCCTCCTACGGCGAGGAGGCGGCCGAGGCGATGGGTGTCTCCCCCGACCGCGTCTTCAAAACCCTCGTCGCGGACGTCGACGGCACCCTCACCGTGGCCGTCGTCCCCGTCGCGGGCTCCCTCGACCTCAAGGCACTGGCATCGGCGGTGGGCGGCAAACGGGCCACCATGGCCGATCCCACCCTCGCCGAACGCACCACGGGCTACGTCCGCGGCGGCATCTCCCCCCTGGGCCAGCGCAAGACACTCCCCACCGTCCTCGACGCATCGGCTTCCACCCACCCCACGATCTGCGTCTCGGCGGGCCGCCGGGGCCTGGAGGTGGAGCTGTCCCCGGACACCTTGGCGAAGCTCACGAACGCGGTATTGGCCCCGATCGGCCGCGGATGACTCAGCTGCGGACGGTCACGCCGCTGCGGCGGCACGCGCGGGCACAGCGGCACCCCGCGAGCGCCGGGCCGCGCGGTTAACTGCGGGCAGTCACGCCGCAGGCGGGCACGGGTGGGCACAGCGGCACCCCGCAAGCGCCGGGCCGCGCGGTCAACTGCGGGCAGTCACGCCGCAGGCGGGCACGCGCGGGCACAGCGACACCCCGCAAGCGCCAGGCCACGCGGTCAACTGCGGGCAGCCACGCCGCACGCGGGCACGCACGGGCACAGCGACACCCCGCAAGCGCCGGGCCGCGCGGTCAACTGCGGGCAGCCACGCCGCACGCGGGCACGCACGGGCACAGCGACACCCCGCAAGCGCCAGGCCACGCGGTTAACTGCGGGCGGTCACGCCGCAGGGCGGCACGGATGGGCGCAGCGGCACCCCGCAAGCGCCGGGGCGCGTGACCCACTCTCGGCGCGCACACCATCCACGCCGGTCGCCCGACAAGCTCAGGCCGACTTGTCCCCGTACGGCTGCCCGAACTGCTCCAGCTCCGGCTCCGGATCCCGAGGCCCGAACAGCGCCGTCAGCCCCACATGCACCAGCAACCCCGCCAGCGACCAAGCCAGCAACGCCCCCTTGGCCCCGAGCCGCAGAGGCGCAGAGAAGGTCACCCCCTTACCCACCTGCTTCGCATGGGCGATCACATCCGACGTGGGTCCGAGCCACACCCCGACCCGCCACGCCAGCACCGACCCGAGCAGCCCCCCGACGGCCAGCGCCACCACCAGCGGCACTCCCCCACGTCGCCGCCACAGGAACACGGCCACCGCGCTCACTGCCCCGAACGCCAGCGCCAACAGAGTGAACGTTCCATCGACGCCCACCGCCTGCTCGCCCTCGGTGTCCTTGACCAGGACGACCCAGCCGTCCTCCACCATCGCACCGACCAGCTGCACGTGCGGCGCCAGCCACCACCACAGCACCCCGAGCAGCGCCCCGCAGAGCGCCACCACCACGGTGACCACGGCGGCCTCTCGCACTTCGGTCTTCATCCCGGGCCCGTCCTGTCCGTACACGGATTCATGCGGCGTGGAAGCCACACCCGTATACCCGGCGGGCGCCGGCGGCCACGCCCGCTGCGACGAGGACTGCGCGGACTGCGCGGCCTGGGAGGACGGTTCGTGCGGAGGCGGAGTCAGTGGTGCGGTCACCCTGACATCGTGCCAGGCGCGCCTGTGCGGCGCGTCACCGGACGGCAGCCCGACGGTACGCCCAGGTCGCGACGGCCAGCGAGACGACCCCGACCCCGGCGCACACGGCGAGGTCCCCGAGCACGAACGCCCAGTCGGGATGCGGCCCGAAGGTCCGCGCCAGGGCCTCCACGCCGTACGTCGACGGCAGCAGGTCCCGCGCGAACCGCACCACCTCCGGCATCCGGTCGGCCGGCAGCACCCCGAGGAGCAGCGCCGCCGACATGCCCAACTGCCCGAGCAGCGTGGCCAGCTCCGGACGCGGCGCGAGCAGTCCGAAGGCCGCGCCGAGGCCGGACAGCGCGGCCCCCGCGAGCGGGATCACCGCGAGGAGCACCCACAGGTGCGTCAGCGGCAGCCCGAACAGCATGCACCCGAACACGGCGGTCACCACGGTCCCGGGCACGGTGAAGGAGGCGTACGCCCCCGCCGCGCCCAGCACCACCGCGGCCGGCGGCACCGGCAGGGTGGCGTAGTGGTCGAGGCCCCCGCTCGCCCGCAGCTGCCCGAAGTACTGCGCGAGCAGGTTCAGCGCGACGAACGCGACGACGAGGACCGCGGACCCGGCCACCACGGCCTCGGCCTCGCTCCCGCCGTCCACGACGCCACGCATCATGATCAGGATGCCGACCGACTGGAAGGTCGCCACGAACAGCAGCGGAATGCGCGCCACCCGCGCCCGGGACAGCTGCGCCCGGTACACGGCCACCAGCGACGGCCACAGTCGCGCACGCGGCCCGAGCTCGGCCGCGACCGGGGCCGTCGACTGCACGGCCCGGGCACCACCCGGCAGAACCTCGGCGGGTACGACACTCACGTCGCGCAGCTCCTCTTCGGTTCGGTCATCGCCCTGTCCCGTACGGAAACGGCGGCTCGCGTGCTCAAGCCCTCACCAGCCCCTGTCGTGCGGCGCCGCCCAGCGCCAGGTAGACGTCCTCGAGGCTCGGCGTGGCCAGGGTGAAGTCGTCGAGCGCGGCGAACGCGGCGCCGCCGGTGACGGTGGCGACGACCGTACGGGCCTCCTCGGGCGCCAGCCGCAGCGTCCAGCGGCGCCCGGCGGCGACGGCCCGGTCCCGCAGCGCGGCGACCTCCGGCACGTCCAGCGGCGGCCGCTCGCGCCACACCAGCTCCACGCGCACCTCGTCGGCGACCTGTTCCTTGAGCCCGGCGGGCGTGTCGCAGGCGATGACCCGCCCCCGGTCGAGTACGGCGACCCGGTCGAGGACGGTCTCCGCCTCGATGACGTTGTGGGTGACGAGCAGCACAGTCGTCCCGCGCTCCGCCCGCCGCCGGTCGACGGCGGCCCACACGGCCCGCCGCGCCACCGGATCCATGCCGGTGGTGGGCTCGTCGAGCACGAGCAGCGGCCGCTCGCCGACCAGCGCGGTGGCGAAGCAGGCCAGCCGCCGCTGCCCGCCGGACAGCTTCTTCAGCGGCCGTCCGGCGATCGGCGTGAGTCCCAGCTCGTCCAGTACGGCGTCCCGCTCGGCGCGCGCCTTCCGTACGTGGAGGCCGCGCAGCCGCCCGGTCGTCTCGGCGGCGAGGGCCACGGTCAGCTCGTCGAGGGCGGTGGACTCCTGTCCGAGGTAGGCGAGGATCCGCGCGGCCCGCTCCGGGTGCCGCACGATGTCGTGCCCGAGGATCTCGACCGTGCCGGTGTCGGGCCGCATCAGCCCGGTGAGCTGCCGTACGAGGGTGGTCTTGCCGGCCCCGTTCGGACCGAGCAGCCCGAAGATCTCGCCCCGCCGGACCTCCAGCCGCACCTCGTCGGTGGCCCGCACCTCGGGGGTCCCGGGAGCGCCGCGCCGGCCGCGTACCGCCGGGTAGGTCTTCGTCAGCCCGCGCGCGCACACGACCTCGTCACTGTGCCGGATCACCGGTGTCGCGCGCGTACTCACAAGCAACGAGACTACGGGGTCGGCGAGCTTTGCTCGTCCTTGGGGCGCTGCAACCGATTCACTGCTCCGCCGCGGGCACCCGCTCCGCCGCCGTCCGCACGTCGACCTCGCGCCAGAAGCCGGCCCGGATCGCGTAGCGGTCGTGCTCGTCGATCTGGTCGTCCTTGTGTGCCAGCAGTCCGAACCGTGCCGCGTACCTGAGCAGCTCACCGTCGACGCGGTGCGGGATCCGGGGGTACATGGTCGACAGCTTCTGCAGATGGCCCTGGTCGCCGAGGCGCTCCATCCACCGCCGCGCGAAGACCTGTCCCACCTCGTACGGGTCTCCGCCGACGGTGGTGATGTCCTCCTCCCGGTCGGCCCACCGCTGCTCCGCC
The DNA here is from genome assembly GCF_056436655.1 of Streptomyces sp. NPDC043427. Lineage (NCBI taxonomy): Bacteria > Bacillati > Actinomycetota > Actinomycetes > Kitasatosporales > Streptomycetaceae > Streptomyces > Streptomyces sp. NPDC043427. The sequence goes on from NZ_JBWKCC010000001.1 coordinate 205,446, forward strand.
GTGGTCAGCTGCGCGAGCGTCGGCATGGAGGCGACCTCGGGCGGCTCCGCGGGCCCGCCGGGGCGGTCGACCCAGCCCTTGTCGGAGGACCAGCGCAGGGTCGCCGTCGAGGGGTGCTGCACGCCGTGCGCGCCCGGCGCGCGCAGGGCGGCCAGGTCCTTCGGGGTGGGCACGCCCTTGGAGGCGGGCACCCGCTCCTGGGTGCCGTTCTCTGCCCCGGCGGCCGCCGCGGGGTGCTCCCGCTCCTCGGCGGGCCGCTCAGTCGCCGAGGAGAGCGCGGAGTCGGGCAGCGGCGCGGAGAGGATCGCGGCGATCTCGGGGCGCGGCGCGGGCGGCGGCGCGCAGATCCCGGTCAGCTCCTTGGCCCGTACGGCCTTGGTGATCCACGCGCGGTCCAGCACGCGTCGTTCGTCGGCCTCGGCGACGAGGTCCTCGGACTGGTTGTAGTCGCCGTCGGCGGCCTGCACGGCCCACAGGTGTACGGCGACACCGTGCTCCTTGGCGGCCATCATGCCCGGCAGCAGATCGCCGTCGCCGGTGACGAGGACGACGTCGGAGCAGGCGCGGTTGCGGGCCAGCTCGGTCAGCTCGGCGTGCATGGCTGCGTCCACGCCCTTCTGCGCCCAGCGGCCGTCGCTGCGGGTCAGGGCCCCCAGCCGGACGGTGACCCGGGGCATGACGCGCAGCCTGCGGTGTTCGGGTTGGGGGACGCGGTCGGGGGCGCCGTCGAACCAGTAGATGCGCAGCAGCGGGCGCTGGGTGTCCGACTCGGCCTGCTCGCGCAGCCCCTGGATGAGGGCGGCGTGCTCGACGGTGATGCGGGAGCGCGAGGGCTCCCCGGCGAGGAGGCTGGCGGCGGCCCCCAGCAGATACCCGGCGTCCACCAGGACGATGCAGCGGTCCACACGACTCACCCTCTTCCCGGGAGGTTTGCTTCGGGCCTGCTTCGAGTCTGCCCGACCGCGCGGGGGTTAACGGCCGGAACTCGATCTTCGGCGTGGCGTTTCGTGGCCGCGCTCCTCGACCAAGCCTGTCACACACGGTAATTATCCGAAATGCGGCTCTTGCCAGCCTATGTGAATCTGGTCCCGGCCCTGGCCCCTAGATCCCCCACAGGAGGCAGATCACCATGGCCAAGAACAAGAACCGTGACCGCAAGCCGTCCCGGTCCGAGCGCGGGCAGCAGGCCCCGCAGGGCGTGATGGAGCCGCAGAACGAGCAGCACGCCGCCCAGGCGCCTCCCGGCGACCTGGCGCACAAGGGCCGGCAGAAGCGCTTCGGTCACAACTGACATCTGCGCAAGGGCTGTTGCAGCCCGGGCACAGCGAGGGGCGCATCCGATGCCGGATGCGCCCCTTCTGGTGTTCATGTCTCTCAGCCGGCCAGGCAGGACGGTCCGAGCAGCACCTTCAGATCGCCGAAGAGTGCCGGGTCGGGCTTGACCCGGTGCCGGTCCAGGCGCAGCACCGTCGTCTTGGTCGGCCCCTGGAGCTTGATGCGGACCTCGCTGTCGCCCTTGTGGTGGCTGAGGATCTCGCCGAGCCTGCTGACCATCGGCGGGGTGACCCGCGTGGCCGGGATGGTGAGGACCACGGGCGCGTTGGTGCCCGCGTTGGACAGGTCGGGGACCTGGAGCTCCATCGCGACGAGCCTCGGCACGTCCTCGCGCTTGTCGAGGCGGCCCTTGACGAACACGACGGCGTCCTCGACGAGTTGGGTCGACACCAGCTGGTAGGTCGCCGGGAAGAACATGCACTCGATGGAGCCCGCGAGGTCCTCGACCGTGGCGATCGCCCAGGCGTTGCCCTGCTTGGTCATCTTGCGCTGCAGGCCGGAGATGATGCCGCCGATGGTCACCACCGCACCGTCGGAGTGCTCACCTCCGGTGAGCTGGGCGATGCCCGCGTCGGCCTTGTCGGACAGCACGTGTTCCAGGCCGAACAGCGGGTGGTCGGAGACGTAGAGGCCGAGCATCTCGCGTTCCTGCGCGAGCAGGTAGGTCTTGTCCCACTCGTCGGTCGTGAACTCGACGTCGAGTCCGAATCCGGGCTCGCTGGTGTCCGCCTCGCCCATGCCGCCGAAGAGGTCGAACTGGCCCTCGGCCTCCTTGCGCTTGACCGCGACCACGTTGTCGATCATCGGCTCGTACTGCGCGGTGAGGCCCTTGCGGGTGTGGCCCATGGAGTCGAAGGCGCCGGCCTTGATCAGGGACTCCGTGGTGCGCTTGTTGCAGACGACCGCGTCGACCTTGTCGAGGTAGTCCGGGAAGGAGGCGTACTTCCCCTTGGCATTGCGGCACTTGATGATCGACTCGACCACGTTCGTGCCGACGTTGCGGACGGCGGAGAGGCCGAAGAGGATCACGTCGTCGCCCTGCGCGGCGAAGTTGGACATCGACTCGTTGACGTTCGGCGGGAGCACCTTGATGCCCATACGGCGGCACTCGTTGAGGTAGATCGCCGACTTGTCCTTGTCGTCCTTGACGGAGGTCAGCAGCGCGGCCATGTACTCGGCGGGGTAGTTCGCCTTGAGGTACGCGGTCCAGTACGAGACCAGGCCGTACGCGGCGGAGTGCGCCTTGTTGAACGCGTAGCCGGCGAAGGGCACCAGCACGTCCCACAGCGCCTGGATCGCCTCGTCGCTGTAGCCCTTCTCGCGGGCGCCCTTCTGGAAGAGCACGAAGTTCTTCGCCAGTTCCTCGGGCTTCTTCTTGCCCATCACGCGGCGGAGGATGTCGGCCTCGCCGAGCGAGTAGCCGGCGATGATCTGGGCGGCCTTCTGCACCTGCTCCTGGTAGACGATCAGGCCGTAGGTGACGGCCAGGACCTCTTCGAGGGGCTCCTCCAGCTCCTTGTGGATCGGGGTGATCTCCTGGAGCTTGTTCTTGCGGAGCGCGTAATTGGTGTGCGAGTCCATGCCCATCGGGCCGGGACGGTAGAGCGCGGAAACGGCGGAGATGTCTTCGAAGTTGTCGGGCTTCATCAGCCGCAGCAGCGAGCGCATGGGTCCGCCGTCGAACTGGAAGACGCCGAGGGTGTCGCCGCGCTGGAGCAGTTCGAAGGTCTTGGGGTCGTCCAGCGGCAGGCTCAGCAGCTCCAGGTCGACGCCCTTGTTGGACTTCACCATCTTGACGGCGTCGTCCATGATCGTCAGGTTGCGCAGGCCGAGGAAGTCCATCTTCAGCAGGCCGAGCGACTCACAGCTCGGGTAGTCCCACTGCGTGATGGTCACACCGTCGGTGTGCCTCACCCACACAGGGACGTGCTCGGTGATGGTCTCGCTGGACATGATCACGCCGGCGGCGTGGACGCCCATCTGCCGGACCAGGCCCTCGACGCCCTTGGCGGTGTCGATGACTTTCTTCACGTCCGGCTCGTTCTCGTACATCGCGCGGATCTCGCCCGCCTCGCTGTAGCGCGGGTGCGAGGGGTCGGTGATGCCGTTGAGGTCGATGCCCTTGCCGAGGACATCGGCGGGCATCGCCTTGGTGAGACGGTCGCCCATCGCGTACGGGTAACCCAGCACGCGCGCGGAGTCCTTGATGGCGTTCTTCGCCTTGATCTTGCCGTAGGTGCCGATCATGGCGACCTTGTCGGCGCCGTACTTCTCCGTCACGTACCGGATGACCTCGACGCGCCGACGCTCGTCGAAGTCGATGTCGACATCGGGCATGGAGACGCGCTCGGGGTTGAGGAACCGCTCGAAGATCAGGCCGTGCGGGATCGGGTCGAGGTCGGTGATGCCCATGGCGTAGGCGACGATCGAACCGGCCGCGGAGCCTCGGCCGGGGCCCACCGCGATGCCGTTGTTCTTGGCCCACATGATGAAGTCGGCGACGACGAGGAAGTACCCCGGGAACCCCATCTGGATGATGACGTCCATCTCGTACTCGACCTGCTTCTGCCGGTCCTCGGGGACACCGCCGGGGAAGCGGCGCTCCATGCCGCGGCGGACCTCCTCCTTGAACCAGGTGACCTCGGTGTAGCCGTCGGGGATGTCGAACTTCGGCATGAGGTTCTTGGCCTCGAACATGCCGGTGGTGTCGATCTGCTCGGCGACCAGGAGGGTGTTGGCGCAGCCCTCCTGCCAGGCGTCCGAGGAGTCGATGGCGTACATCTCGTCCGTGGACTTCAGGTAGTAGCCGGTGCCGTCGAACCGGAAGCGGTCCGGGTCGGAGAGGTTCTTGCCGGTCTGGATGCACAGCAGCGCGTCGTGCGCGGTCGCCTCGTGCGCGTACGTGTAGTGCGAGTCGTTGGTGACCAGGGGCGGGATGCCGAGTTTCTTGCCGATCTCCAGCAGGCCGTCACGGACCCGGTGCTCGATGTCGATGCCGTGGTCCATCAGCTCCAGGAAGTAGCGGTCCTTGCCGAAGATGTCCTGGTAGTCGGCGGCCGCCTTCAGGGCCTCGTCGAAGTGGCCGAGGCGCAGCCGGGTCTGGACCTCGCCGGAGGGGCAGCCGGTGGAGGCGATGAGCCCCTCGGACCACTGGGAGATGGTCTCCTTGTCCATACGGGGCCACTTCTGCAGCCAGCCCTCGGCGTACGCGTCCGAGGAGAGCCGGAAGAGGTTGTGCAGGCCCGTCTGGTTCGCCGCCCAGATCGTCTTGTGGGTGTAACCACCGGAACCGGAGACGTCGTCCCTCTTCTGGTGCGGCTGGCCCCACTGGATCTTGCGCTTGTTGCGCCGCGACTCGGGCGCGACATACGCCTCGATCCCGATGATCGGGGTGATTCCGGCCTTCTTCGCAGAATGGAAGAAGTCGTACGCTCCGTGGAGGTTGCCGTGGTCGGACATGGCGATGTGGGTCATGCCCATCTCGTTGCAGGCGTCGAACATGTCCTTCAGCCGCGCGGCACCGTCCAGCAGCGAGTACTGGGTGTGGACGTGCAGGTGCGTGAACGGCGGCTTCGACACGGTTTCGGCCTCCAAGGAAAACGTACTTCTACGAATGTCCGACCGGCGGCGGACAGTCTGGGGGACAGCGTCGAAGTCTATGCCTCGGCACTGACACTCCGCGGGCACCACCGCGTACCTTCGTGCGTTGGAGACGGCAGAGACGCTGTCGTCCACGCACTGCACCAGGAGGCACCCAGCGATGTCGGTTCCGCAGCTCAACGACGAGCACCGCGGCGAGGAGATCCTCGCTGTCTTCGACACCGCCTTCGGCGAGCTCCTGGCCGCCGACCCGGCCGCGTTCCGCGTGAAGTTCCGGAAGATGGCGGCCTCGGCCTTCGCGTTCTACCGGGGCACGGCCGGCCTCTTCTACCACGACCTCGACGCTGAGAAGCGGGGCGGACCGTACCTGGACGAGCGCACCTCGCGCGTGTGGATCCACGGCGACCTGCACGCGGAGAACTTCGGCACGTACATGGACGCCAACGGCCGGCTGATCTTCAACGTCAACGACTTCGACGAGGCGTACGTCGGCCCCTTCACCTGGGACCTGAAGCGTCTCTCCGCCTCCCTCGCCCTCATCGGGTACGCGAAGGCGCTCAGTGACGACCAGATCACCGAGCTGGTGCAGGTGTACGCGGGCGCGTACCGCGAGCGCATCCACGCCCTGTCGACCGGCGCGAAGAGCGACGAGATGCCGCCCTTCACCCTGGACACCGCCCAGGGCCCCCTCCTGGACGCGCTGCGTGACGCCCGCTCGCTCACCCGTTTCGGGCTGCTGGACTCGATGACGGAGATCCGTGACTTCGAGCGCCGGTTCGCCGCGGGCGGCGGCTCCATCGAGCTGGACGCGGCCACGCGCTACAAGGTCCTGGCCGCCTTCGACGGCTACCTGGAGACGCTCCCGGAGACCTCCCTGGCCCGCCCGGACTCGTACCGGGTGAAGGACGTCGTCGGCCGCCGCGGCATCGGCATCGGCTCCGCCGGCCTGCCGTCGTACAACATCCTCCTGGAGGGCCACAGCGACGCCCTGGAGAACGACGTCGTGATCTACATCAAGCAGGCCCAGACGCCGGCCGTCTCCCGGCACGTCACGGACCCCGAGATCCGCGACTACTTCCAGCACGAGGGGCACCGCACGGTGATCTCGCAGCGCGCCCTGCAGGCGCACGCCGACCCGTGGCTGGGCTGGACCGAGCTGGACGGCGCGGGGCAGCTCGTCGCCGAGGTCTCGCCGTACGCGGTCGACCTGGACTGGGGCGACATCGACGACCCGGAGGAGATCGCGGGCGTCGTCGCCGACCTCGGCCGGGCCACGGCCACGATGCACTCGGCCGCCGACGACCAGTCCGGCGAGTCCCTGGTGCCCTTCTCCACCGAGCGGGCCATCGACGCGGCGATCGCGGCCGACGAGGAGGGCTTCGCGCCGCTCCTGGTGGAGTTCGCGCACAGCTACGGCGCACGCGCGCGTACCGACCACCAGATCTTCGTGGACCTGTTCCGCAACGGCCGGATTCCGGGTCTGTGACGGAACGGGTTCTCACAGGCACCCTTTAGGGGTCTCTTACAGGCCCCCATGACACACTCTCCTCCGCTATGGACATATCCGGGACCCACCTCAGAGTCGTACGCGCGGCGCTGTTCACGGCACTCGTCGTGACGCTCAGCACCGCGTCGCACGTGCTGCTGTCGCAGGCCCCGCTGCCGCTGAACACGGTGGCCGCGGTCGCGGTCGCCGTGTTCGTCCTCGCGTACGCCCTCGCGGGCCGCGAGCGCGGCTTCGGCCGGATCGCCGCCCTGCTCGTCCCGCTGGAGCTGGCGGCCGACACGGTCTTCACCACCGGCCAGCACGTCTGCTACGGCCGCGCGGGCGGCCCGGTCGCCGGCCCCCTGCGCTCGGTCGGCTGGGACGTGCTGTGCGGCAGCGGCACCGATGTCGGCACCCCGCTGGCCGCCGTGCCCGGCGCCGACGGCGACCGGCTCGCCGCGCTGCTCGCCCACGCCGACCCGGCGACCGCCTGGCTGCTGCTCGGCGCGCACGTCGGCGTCGGCCTCCTCGCCGCCGCCTGGCTGCGCCGGGGCGAGCGGGCGCTCGCCCAGCTGCTGCGGGCGGTGACCGCGACGACCTTCCGGCCGCTGCTGCTGGCCTTCGCCTCCGTGACCGTGCGGCTCGCCCCGCGGGTCCGTCGCCTGCCGCGCCCGGTCCGCCGTACGGCGACCGCCCGCGAGCTGATCCTCGTGCACTCCCTGGGACGGCGTGGACCGCCGTGCTCGACCGCTGTCGCCTGACAGCCCCTGAGCACACCAGTCCCCCTTACGTATCCCGCACCCGACGTGTGCGTTTCCTACGGAGATCACCACCATGAGCAAGCGGAACAGCCAGGCCGCGAAGAACGCCGCCCGTGAGCGGCTGCGCCAGGAGCGCGAGCGCCAGGCCAGGCGCGACAAGGTCAAGCGTCAGGCCATCGTGGCCTGCTCCATCGTCGGCGTCCTCGCGATAGCCGGCGGTATCAGCTACGCCGTCGTCCAGGGCAACAAGCCCGCCTACTGGGAGGCCGCGAAGGACGACAAGCTCGTCAAGCCGGCCAACACCACCGGCACCGACGGCACGACCGTCGTCTACGGCAAGAGCACCGCCAAGAAGACCCTCGTGATGTACGAGGACCCGCGCTGCCCGGTCTGCGCCCAGTTCGAGCAGACCGTCGGTTCGACCGTCGAGAAGGACCTCGACGACGGCAAGTTCAAGATCCAGTACGTCGGCGCCACCTTCCTCGACAACAACCTGGGCGGCGAGGGCTCCAAGAACGCCCTCAGCGCCCTGGGCGCGGCGCTCAACGTCAGCTCCGATGCCTTCAAGGAGTACAAGACCGCGCTGTACTCGGCGAAGTGGCACCCCGACGAGACCGACGACAAGTTCAAGGACGACGCCTACCTGATCGAGGTGGCGGACACGGTCCCCGCACTGAAGGGCAACGCTGCCTTCCAGAAGGCCGTGAAGGACGGCACCTACGACAAGTGGGCGCTGGAAATGTCCAAGATCTTCGACAAGAGCGGTGCCGGCGGCACCCCGACGCTGAAGATGGACGGCAAGAAGCTGACCGGCCCCGACGGCAAGAACGCGCCGATGTCGGTCGCCGACTTCAACACCGCGCTCGAGGCGGCCCTCAAGGGCTGAGCCGGGCCCGGCCCGGCGCGAGCAGGCCCTGATCCGACCGTCAGCCGAAGAGCGGGCGAACTTTTTGCGAGTTCGCCCGCTCTTTGTCGTACTGGTCAGTAATCTGATCGTCCGTGACCAGACGACACAGATCATCCGAGAGCGCCCATCCGGCCAACTCGCTTGCGCCGCGCCGCCGTACGGTCGTGAAGGCCGCGGCCGCCACCGCGGCCCTCGTCGGCCCCCTCGCCGCCGCGCTGCCCGCCCGGGCCGCCACCACCCCCGCCTTCCTGCACGGCCTCGCCTCCGGCGACCCGCTGCCCGACGGCGTCCTGCTGTGGACGCGAGTGACGCCGACCGCCGAGGCGATACCCGGGTCGGGGCTCGGCCCGGACACCGAGGTCAGCTGGGTCGTCGCCAGGGACAAGGCGCTGACCAGCATCGTCGCCAAGGGCTCCATCACGGCGACCGCAGCCTCCGACCACACCGTCAAGGCCGACATCCGGGGCCTGGAACCGGCCACGGACTACTGGTTCCGCTTCTCGGCCGGCGGCACGAACTCCCCGGTGGCGCGCACCCGCACCGCGCCGGCGGCGGGCGCCTCGGTGGCGAACCTCCGCTTCGGCGTGGTCTCCTGCGCCAACTGGGAGGCCGGTTACTTTTCCGCCTACCGCCATCTCGCCGCCCGCGGCGACCTGGACGCGTGGCTGCACCTCGGCGACTACATCTACGAGTACGGCACCGGCCAGTACGGCACCCGCGGCACTGTCGTACGACAGCACGCGCCGACCCACGAGATCCTCACGCTCGCCGACTACCGGACCCGGCACGCCACGTACAAGACCGACCCGGACCTGCAGGCCCTGCACGCGAAGGCGCCCGTCATCGCGATCTGGGACGACCACGAGTTCGCCAACGACGCCTGGTCGGGCGGGGCGGAGAACCACACCGAGGGCACGGAGGGCGCCTGGGCGACGCGTCAGGCGGCCGCCAAGCAGGCCTACTTCGAGTGGATGCCGGTCCGCACGGCCGTCGCGGGCACCACCTACCGCCGACTGCGCTTCGGCAAACTCGCCGACCTCTCCCTGCTCGACCTGCGCTCCTTCCGTTCGCAGCAGGTCTCCGTCGGCAACGGCTCGGTCGACGACCCGGACCGTACGCTCACCGGCCGCGCTCAACTCGACTGGCTGAAGGCGGGCCTGACGTCGTCCGACACCACCTGGCGGCTGGTGGGCAACTCGGTGATGGTCTCGCCGTTCGCGATCGGTTCCCTCTCCGCGGACCTGCTCAAGCCCCTCGCCAAGCTGCTGGGGCTGCCGCAGGAGGGCCTGGCCCTCAACACCGACCAGTGGGACGGCTACACGGACGACCGCCGTGAACTCCTGGCCCATCTGCGCTCGAACGCCATCCGCAACACCGTCTTCCTGACCGGTGACATCCACATGGCGTGGGCCAACGACGTGCCGGTGGACGCCGGGACGTACCCGCTGTCGGCGTCCGCCGCCACGGAGTTCGTGGTCACCTCGGTGACCTCGGACAACCTCGACGACCTCGTGAAGGTCCCCGAGGGCACGGTCTCGGCGCTCGCCTCGCCGGTCATCAGGGCCGCCAACCGGCACGTGCACTGGGTCGACACCGACCGCCACGGCTACGGCGTCCTGGACATCACCGCCGACCGCGCGCAGATGGACTACTACGTCCTGTCCGACCGCACGAAGGCCGACGCGACCTCCGCCTGGGCCCGTTCGTACCGCACGCGCAGCGGCACGCAGAAGGTGGAGCGGACGTACGACCCCGTGTAGCCGTCGGCCGTCGGCCCGGCTACAGGGTGTCGAGGAAGCCGAGCGCCACCCGCCAGGTGGCCTCGGCGGCCTCCTCGTCGTAGTCCGGCAGGTCGGGGTCGGTGTAGAGGTGACCCGCTCCCGCGTACCGGTAGACCTCCACGTCGGCGCCCGCTCTGCCCATCTGGAGATACCAGGCGCTCAGCCAGTCGTCCGTCTCGAACGGGTCGGGCTCGGCGACGTGCAGCTGGACCGGCAGCTCGTCGACGGAGGTGTTCGGCGCGAGGTCGGAGGTGCCGTGCAGGAGCAGCAGCCCGCGCGCCTTCTCGTCGCCGAGCGCCAGGGTCTGCGCGATGGAGGCGCCGAGCGAGAAGCCCGCGTACACGAGCCCGCGCTCCGAGTAGGGGGCGGCGGCCAGGACGGCCCGCTTGAGCAGCTCGTCCTTGCCGATCTCCGCGTTGAAGGCCATGCCCTCCTCGACCGTGTCGAACGTGCGCCCCTCGAAAAGGTCCGGCGTCCACACCTCGTGCCCGGCGGCACGCAGCCGGTCCGCCGCCGCGCGCACCGCGGGGCGCAGTCCATGGGTCGAGTGGAAGAGCATGATGTTCATGAGGCCATGGTGCCAGCCGGCACCGACAACGCCGTTCGGCACCTGTGACACGAATCGGATCGTGTTCCTCTTCACAAAAGCCACATGTTCACAGCCCCGTTCGGCCGGTTACGTTCGAAGGCATGGAGAATCTACTCCGCCCCCTGATCGTGGTCGGCGGCTCGGTCGCCCTGACCCTGCTCATCGGCTGGGCCACCGACCGCCTGCTGTGCAAGGCCGACAACCGGCACCCCGAGACGCCCCTGTGGGGGCTGCTGCGCCGCGGCCGCATCCCGTACCAGCTCGTGCTGTGCGCGGCGATGCTGAGAGGGTCGTACGACGAGGCGGAGCTGCTGCAGGAGCACGAGGCCGCCATCGGCCAAACCCTGACGCTGGTGCTGATCGGGTCGGCGGCGTGGCTGGTGATCCGGATCGCGGCGGCGATCGTCGAGACGTCGTACTCGCGGTACGCGCGCATGCACCGCGACCCGGCCCGGGTCAGGCGCGTGCGAACCCAGGTGACGCTGATCATGCGCGTGGTCTCCGCCGTCGTCGGCGTGGTGGCGGCGGCCTCGATGCTGCTGACGTTCCCCGCGTTCCGCGCGGCGGGCGCCTCGCTGCTGGCCTCGGCCGGCATCCTCGGCATCGTCGCCGGTGTCGCCGCCCAGTCCACGCTGAGCAACCTGTTCGCCGGGCTCCAGATCGCCTTCGGCGACATGGTGCGCATCGGCGACACGGTCGTGGTGGACGGCGAGTGGGGCACCGTCGAGGAGATCACGCTGACCTTCCTGACGGTGCGGACGTGGGACGAGCGCCGGATCACCATGCCGGTCTCGTACTTCACCTCGAAGCCGTTCGAGAACTGGTCGCGCGGCACCCCGCAGATGACCGGCATCGTCTTCTGGCACGTCGACCACACGGCACCGGTGGGCGCGATGCGCGACAAGCTGAAGGACATCCTGCGCGAGTGCCCGGCCTGGGACGGCCGCGCCTACGGCCTCGACGTCACGGACACCACGCCGAACACCATGCAGGTCCGCGCACTGGTGACGGCCAAGGACGCGGACGACATCTGGACGGTCCGTGTCACGGTCCGCGAACGCATGATCCGCTGGCTGACCGAGGAACACCCGTACGCCCTCCCCCGCGTCAACACCGCGGACGCGCTCCTGCCACCGAGCCGGAGCAACGGCGACCGCAGCAACGGCGACCGATCGCGGGACGGCGCGGTACCGCGTCGCGCGTACGAGCCCCCACGCACGGGCCGCTGACGGCAGACGTCTGGGGCGTCGCGCCACCGCAGGGTGGCGGCGACGCCCCAGACGTACCGGCACCTCCCCACAACCAACCACAGCGGGAAAGCCGCCAACGACGGGCACCACCCACGAAAGACCCCCTCCCACTGGAAACGGGGCGGTGCGCGGGTGAGGGATCTCACCGCAGACTACGCACGTCCAGATGCCGCAGCACCCGATCCACCACCTCCGGATCCGCCCCCGGCTCACTCCGCGCCGCCACCACCTCATGCCGCGCAGCGCTCAGCATCTCGCCCTGAATCCGCCGAATCCGCTTCAGCCGCCGCGCCCGGTGCTCGTGCGCCTCCCGCCGCTCGTCCTCCCCCACGTCCGGGCTGATCCGCAGCCCGATGTCGAAGGCCCGCCGCAGCATCTGCTCGGACAGCTCTTCCGGCAGATCCTCCTCCGCCTCGATCTCCCGCAACCTCTGCTTCGCCGCCTTCGCAGCCCGCACCGCCAGCGCCTTCTCGAATTCCTTCTCGCGATCGGTGTCAGCCCGCACGTTCAGCCGCCGCACCAACCACGGCAACGTCAGCCCCTGCAACACCAGAGTCGCCATGATCACCCCGAACGCGATGAAGATGATCTCGTCCCGATCGGGAAACGCCGTGCCCTGGTCGGTCTCCAACGGGACCGCCAACGCCAGCGCCACCGAGGCGACCCCCCGCATCCCCGACCACCACATCACGACGGTCTCCCGCCAGCCCATCGGGATGTCCTCGTCGTGATCCCTCTTGGCGTGCAGCCGCTTGGTCAGCCACGTGGCCGGCAGCAACCACGCCAACCGCACGAGCACGACCACCCCGACGATCGCCGCCGCCCACCCGAGCATCTCGCCCCACCGCCCGGACGCCGTCCGGATCGCGTTGTGCAGCTCGAGACCGATCAGCCCGAACGCGACGCCCGTGACGAGCGTGTCGACGATGTCCCAGAACGTGTGCCCGGCGAGCCGCGTCATCACGTCGTCGGGATCGGTGGCGTACTCGGCGAGGAACAGCGCGGTGGTGAGCACGGCGAGCACCCCGGACCCGTGGAACTCCTCCGCCATCACGTACGAGGCGTACGGCACCAGCAGCGTCAGCCCGATCTGGAGGGTCGCGTCCCCCAGCAGGTCCATCAGCTTGTTGGCGCCCCATCCCAGCGCGATCCCGACCGCCACCGCCACCACGGCGGACAGCACCAGGTCCAGGCCCGCCCGCCACGGCGAGAAGGTCCCGCTCACGGCGGCGGTGATCGCCACGTGGTACAGCACGATGGCCGTCACGTCGTTGAAGAGCCCCTCGCCCTCCAGGATGGACACCAGCCGGCGCGGCAGCCCGAGCTGCCCGGCGACGGCGGTCGCGGCCACGGGGTCGGGCGGCGCGACCAGCGCCCCGAGCGCCACCGCCGCGGCGACGGGCAGCCCCGGAACGATCGCGCTCGCGACGGCCGCCACGCAGAACGTGGTGACGAACACCAGCGCCACGGCGAGCAGGAAGATCGGCCGCTTGTTGGCCGTGAACTGCCGCCAGGACGTGCGACGTACGGCGGCGTACAGCAGCGGGGGCAGCAGCAGGGGCAGGATCAGGTCCGGCGGGACGCTCACGTTCGGCACGAAGTCGAGCACCGCGAGCACGATCCCCAGCAACGTCATCAGCACCGGCGCCGGCAGTCTGAAACGGTCCCCCACCGGGACGCTCACCACGGCCCCGAGCAACAGGACGAACAACAGGGCCAGCTGATCCACGCTCAGCGCTCCACAAGGTCGACGTCACACGACAGACCCCAAGCCTGCCACGTCTCGCCCGAACGGCCCCCCGCTAGAGCGAGCGCCGCATCGCCCGGTGCGGTATGCCCGCGTCCGGGAACTCCGGCCCGTACGCCACGTACCCCAACCGCTCGTAGAAGCCCAGCGCCTGCGTCTGCGCGTGCAGGTCCACCGCCGTCAGTCCACGCGCGCGTGCCGCGTCCTCGACGGCTCGTACCAGCGCGGCTCCGACGCCCAGCCCGCGTGCCGCCTGGGTGACGGCGAGCCGTCCCAGGGATCCCACCGACGGGTCGCCGTCGGTCTTCGCCGCGGCGGCCTCCCCGTACAGCAGCCGCCCGGTGCCGAGCACAAGCCCGTCCTCCCGGACCGCCAGCACGTGCACCGCGTCGGCGTCGTACGCGTCGTACTCGATCTCCTGCGGAACGCCCTGCTCCGCGACGAAGACCTCCTTGCGCACCGCGAAGCACGCCTCGCGGTCGGCGGGATCCTCGGCCACCCGTACCACGTACGAGGGCCGGCTCACGCGTACGTCTCCTCGCGGACCAGGTCGAGGGCCTTCTGGAGGTCTGCGGGATAGTCGCTCTCGAACTCGGCCCACCGCCCGTCCCCGGGGTGCTCGAAGCCCAGCCGGACGGCGTGCAGCCACTGGCGGGTCAGGCGCAACCGCTTGGCGAGGGTCGGGTCGGCGCCGTAGGTGAGGTCACCGACGCAGGGGTGACGGTGAGCCGCCATGTGCACGCGGATCTGGTGCGTACGGCCGGTCTCCAGCTTCACGTCGAGCAGGGAGGCCGCGCGGAACGCCTCGATGAGGTCGTAGTGCGTGACGGACGGCTTGCCCTCGGCCGTGACCGCCCACTTGTAGTCGTGCTGGGGGTGGCGGCCGATGGGCGCGTCGATGGTGCCGCTGGTCGGGTCGGGGTGGCCCTGAACGAGCGTGTGGTAGCGCTTGTCGACCGTGCGCTCCTTGAACTGGCGCTTGAGCGACGTGTACGCGTACTCCGACTTGGCCACCACCATCAGGCCGGACGTGCCCACGTCGAGGCGGTGCACGATGCCCTGGCGCTCGGCGGCTCCCGAGGTGGAGATGCGGTACCCGGCGGCGGCGAGGCCGCCGATGACCGTGGGGCCGCTCCAGCCGGGCGACGGGTGCGCCGCCACGCCGACCGGCTTGGCGATCACGACCACGTCATCGTCGTCGTGCACGATCTCCATGCCCTCGACCGGCTCCGCGACGATCTGCACGGGCGCGGGCGCCTGCGGCATCTCGACCTCGAGCCAGGCCCCGCCGTGCACCCGCTCGGACTTCCCGACCACCGAGCCGTCGACCGTGACCTTCCCCGCCGCGGCGAGCTCGGCGGCCTTCGTACGGGAGAAGCCGAACATGCGGGAGATGGCGGCGTCGACGCGCTCGCCCTCCAGGCCGTCCGGAACGGGCAGGGTACGGATCTCGGGAATCGTGCTCACCCGTCGAGTATGCCGGACGGGCCCGACAGCCCCGTACGGAGCCTGTGGACAACCCGGGCAACCTTCGCAGGTTCCTTGTGGGTTCAGTCCTCGTGGGTTCCTTATGACCCCCGGGGGGTTCAGTCCTTGTGGACGGTCCCATCGGGGTCGAGGCCGCGGAAGGACAGCAGCACGATCAGGATGCCGCCACAGACGATCGCCGAGTCGGCGAGGTTGAACACCGCGAAGTGCTTCGGCGCGATGAAGTCGACGACCGCGCCCTCGAAGACGCCCGGCGAGCGGAAGATCCGGTCGGTGAGGTTGCCGAGCGCGCCGCCGAGCAGCAGGCCGAGCGCGATCGCCCAGGGCAGGCTGTAGAGCTTGCGGGCGAGCCGGGCGATCACCACGATCACCGCCGTCGCGATCACCGTGAAGATCACGGTGAAGGCCTCGCCGAAGCCGAACGCGGCGCCCGCGTTGCGGATCGCCTCGAACTTCAGCCAGTCCCCGATGATCTCGATCGGCGCGTGGTGCTCCAGCTTGGCGACCACGATCATCTTGCTGACCAGGTCCAGGACGTACGCGAAGGCCGCCACCGCGAAGAGCACGGCGATGCGCCGCTTGCCCCGGGGCCGCTCGGCAGGAATCTGCTGCTCCCCGGCGCCGGTCGTCGCCGACGACCCGTCGGTGCCGGAACCCCCGGCCGGGGCCGCGGTCCCCTCGGCGTCGGACCGCTCGCCCGACGCCGCGTCGTCGCCGGGCCGCTCCTGATCGGCCCGCGCCGCGTCCGGGGTGTCCGGCGTACCGATGATGCGTTCCGCCTCTGCCACGTGAGTCCCTCAACCTAGGTGCCTGACTGAGGACGAGGGTACGGCACGCCCCGCGCGAGGACCCGCCGGGCGCCGCAGGTCAGTACCGGCGCTCCTGCTTCTGCTTGCACTCGACGCACAGCGTGGCCCGCGGGAAGGCCTGCATTCTGGCCTTGCCGATGGGGTTGCCGCAGTTCTCGCACAGGCCGTACGTGCCCGCGTCCAGCCGTTCCAGGGCGCGCTCGGTCTGGATCATCATCTCGCGCGCGTTGGCGGCCAGCGCCATCTCATGCTCGCGCGTGATGTTCTTGGTGCCGGTGTCCGCCTGGTCGTCGCCCGCTCCGTCGCCGGAGTCGCGCATGAGGCCCACCAGGGACGCCTCGGACGACGCGATCTCCTCGCGCAACCGCTTCCCCTCGGACATCAGCCCGGTCCGTGCCTCCTCGACCTCCTCCGGCGTCCAGGGGTCCTCACCGGGGCGCACCGCGAGTTCGCCCGGCTCCACCGCGGCGACCCGTGCCTTGGGTACCGCGCTCTGCGCCGCCGTGGCCGTGCCAGGAGTCTTCTTCGCAACCACGTTCGTGGCTCCCGTCTGCTTCGCGGCCTGGGCCGCGCCCACCTTCTTGGACGTGCTCTTCTTGGCCGCACCCTTCGTGGAGCCGCCCTTGCCCGCGCCGCCCTTCCTCACAGCGCCCTTCACCCCGACTGCCGCACCCGCTGTGGCGACCTCTTCCCCGCCGGCCGCCTTCGAAGCCCCGGCCTTCTTCGCCGCCGTGGTCCTCTTCCGGGTCACCGCCTTCTCCTCCGTGACCTCCACGGCCGCCCGCTTCTCGGCGACGGTGGTCTTCCTCCCGGCCGCCGCCTTCTTCGCGGTCACCTTCTTGGCAGCGGCCTTCTTGGCGGCGGGTGTCTTGGCGGCGGGTGTCTTGGCGGCGGGTGTCTTGGAGGCGGGTGTCTTGGCAGTGGCCGCCTTCGCGCCGCCGGCCTTGGCACCGCCGGCCTTGGCACCGCCGGCCTTGGCACCGGAGGGCTTCGCGGAGGCGGTCTTGGTGGTGACCGCCTTCTTAGCCGCCGTCTTCGCCTCAGCCGTCTCCGTCTTCGCCGCAGCCGTCTCCGTGGCTGCCGTCTCCGTGACTGCCGTTTGTGTGGCTGCCGTTTCCGTGGCAGCCGTCTTCGCGGCCTTCTTGGCCGCCGTCCTCACGCTCTTCACCGGCCTCGCCGCCTTCGCCGCACGAGCGGCACGAACTCCACCAGCCGCATCTGCCATGCCGGCCGCATCAGTCACAGCGGCCACACCGACCGCCCCGGCGCTCGCCTGTGTGCTCTTCTTCCCGCCGACGTCCTTGGCCGCACCGCCGGAGGCCTTGGCACGCGTGGACCTGCCCGACGCCGACTGCTGTACGGCGGTCTTCTTACCCACCATGCCGCGGCCCCTTCACATATAGTGATCTTGCACGCGAATCGTGCTGGGACGATAAATCGACTTGAGTCCCGCGGCAACGGGGCACGCCGCCCGATTCGCCCGCCCCGCGAGTGCCACGCGACAAGCCTGCCTGCGTTGTGCCCAGCTCCCCGCCGGGTAATCCGCCGAGCTCGCGGTCCCCGAATCCGAACAGGCGTACCACTCCATTCGGGGCACCCCGACCCCCTGGACACCCCCGCGGCCCGGGCCCGGGAAAACCGGTCCACCCCTGTCCGTGCGGCGCCGTACACTGGGCGGAGCGAAAAAGCGTGGATGGGGACGAGTAGCGGCGTACG
This sequence comes from Streptomyces sp. NPDC043427, assembly GCF_056436655.1. Classification (NCBI taxonomy): domain Bacteria; kingdom Bacillati; phylum Actinomycetota; class Actinomycetes; order Kitasatosporales; family Streptomycetaceae; genus Streptomyces; species Streptomyces sp. NPDC043427. Next base: position 222,915 of record NZ_JBWKCC010000001.1, read on the forward strand.
CAGCCCAGAGCGACCCGGGGACGGTGGAAGCCCGGGGGCGAGCGCGACGTGAAGATCACCCCGGAGCCGCCGGAAGAAAGCCACGGCCGAAGGGCCGGGGCGAGTAGAACCGGCATCGCGACCCCAATGAGGGGGCTCACCGGCGTGCAGGACGCACCGGAGGGCCAAGGAGGGTGGTACCGCGGGAGCGCGCCGCACACGGCGTAGACAGGAAAGAAGCTCTCGTCCCTCCGACGGAAGGCAGTAAGTCCGCCGGAGGAAGCTCGCTGATGACAACGCCGACGTACCGCCAGGTGCCCGCCCAGGTCGACCTGCCCGCGCTCGAGCACGCGGTGCTCGACTTCTGGCGCGAGCAGAAGATCTTCGCCAAGAGCCTGGAGCAGTCCGAGGGCCGCCCCGAGTGGGTGTTCTACGAGGGCCCGCCCACCGCCAACGGCATGCCCGGCGCCCACCACATCGAGGCCCGCGTCTTCAAGGACGTCTTCCCCCGCTTCCGCACCATGCGCGGCTACCACGTGGCCCGCAAGGCCGGCTGGGACTGCCACGGCCTCCCGGTGGAGCTCACCGTGGAGAAGGAGCTCGGCTTCAGCGGCAAGAAGGACATCGAGGCCTACGGCATCGCCGAGTTCAACGCCAAGTGCCGCGACTCCGTGCTGCGCCACACCGACGCCTTCGAAGAGCTCACGACCCGCATGGGCTACTGGGTCGACCTCAACGACGCCTACGTCACGATGGACCCCGAGTACATCGAGTCGGTCTGGTGGTCGCTGAAGGAGATCTTCAACAAGGGTCTGCTGGTCCAGGACCACCGCGTCGCCCCCTGGTGCCCGCGCTGCGGCACCGGCCTGTCGGACCACGAGCTGGCGCAGGGCTACGAAACGGTCGTCGACCCGTCCGTGTACGTCCGTTTCCCGCTCACCTCCGGTCCGCTCGCCGGCCAGGCCGCGCTCCTGGTCTGGACGACCACCCCCTGGACGCTGGTCTCCAACACGGCGGTCGCCGCGCACCCCGAGGTGACCTACGTCGTCGCGACCAACGGCGACGACAAGCTCGTCGTCGCCGAGCCGCTCGTCGAGAAGGCACTCGGCGAGGGCTGGGAGACCACCGGGCAGACCTTCACCGGCGCCGAAATGGAGCGCTGGTCGTATCAACGTCCGTTCGAGCTCGTGGAGTTCCCGGCCGAGGCGCACTTCGTCGTCAACGCCGACTACGTCACGACCGAGGACGGTACGGGTCTGGTCCACCAGTCCCCCGCCTTCGGTGAGGACGACCTCAAGGTCTGCCGCGCGTACGGCCTGCCCGTGGTGAACCCGGTCCTGCCGGACGGCACCTTCGCCGAGGACGTCCCTCTCGTGGGCGGCGTCTTCTTCAAGAAGGCGGACGAGAAGCTCACCGAGGACCTCCAGCAGCGCGGCCTGCTCTTCAAGCACATCCCGTACGAGCACAGCTACCCGCACTGCTGGCGCTGCCACACCGCGCTCCTCTACTACGCGCAGCCGTCCTGGTACATCCGCACCACCGCCATCAAGGACCGCCTCCTCCAGGAGAACGAGAACACCAACTGGTTCCCGGAGAACGTCAAGCACGGCCGGTACGGCGACTGGCTGAACAACAACATCGACTGGGCTCTGTCCCGCAACCGCTACTGGGGCACCCCGCTGCCGATCTGGCGCTGCGAGGACGACCACCTCACCGTCGTCGGCTCCCGCGCGGAGCTGACCGAGCTGACCGGCACGGACCAGTCCGAGCTGGACCCGCACCGCCCGTTCATCGACGACGTCACCTTCGCCTGCCCGAAGTGCCAGAAGACGGCCACGCGCGTGCCGGAGGTCATCGACGCCTGGTACGACTCGGGTTCGATGCCGTTCGCGCAGTGGGGCTACCCGTACAAGAACAAGGAACTCTTCGAGTCCCGCTACCCGGCGCAGTTCATCAGCGAGGCCATCGACCAGACCCGCGGCTGGTTCTACACGCTGATGGCGATCGGCACCCTGGTCTTCGACAAGACGTCGTACGAGAACGTCGTGTGCCTGGGCCACATCCTCGCCGAGGACGGCCGCAAGATGTCCAAGCACCTGGGCAACATCCTGCAGCCGATCCCGCTCATGGACCAGCACGGCGCCGACGCGGTCCGCTGGTTCATGGCGGCCGGCGGCTCCCCCTGGGCGGCCCGCCGCGTCGGCCACGGCACGATCCAGGAGGTCGTCCGCAAGACGCTCCTCACCTACTGGAACACGGTCGCCTTCCAGGCCCTGTACGCCCGCACCTCCGGTTGGGCCCCGTCCGAGGCCGACCCCGCCCCGGCCGACCGCCCGCTCCTTGACCGCTGGCTGCTGTCCGAACTGCACGCGCTGGCCGACCAGGTCACCCAGTCCCTGGAGGCCTACGACACCCAGCGCGCCGGCAAGCTGCTGTCCGCGTTCGTCGACGACCTCTCCAACTGGTACGTCCGTCGTTCCCGGCGCCGCTTCTGGCAGGGCGACAAGGCAGCCCTGCGCACCCTGCACGAGGTCGTCGAGACGGTCACCAAGCTGATGGCACCGCTGACCCCGTTCATCACCGAGCGGGTCTGGCAGGACCTGATCGTGCCGGTCGCCCCGGACGCCCCGGAGTCGGTGCACCTGGCGTCCTGGCCCGAGGCGGACCTGTCCGCGATCGACCCGGAACTGTCGAGGCAGATGGTCCTGGTGCGTCGCCTGGTGGAGCTGGGCCGTGCCACCCGCGCGGAGTCGGGCGTGAAGACCCGCCAGCCGCTCCGGCGCGCCCTGGTCGCGGTCGCCGGCTTCGAGACCCTCTCGCCCGAACTGCACACGCAGATCACGGAGGAGCTCAACGTCGAGTCCCTGGCCTCCCTCTCGGAGGTGGGCGGCTCCCTGGTCGACACGACGGCGAAGGCCAACTTCCGCGCCCTGGGCAAGCGTTTCGGCAAGCGCGTCCAGGACGTGGCCAAGGCCGTCGCGAACACCGACGCGGCGGCGCTGTCCCTGGCCCTGCGCGAGGGCACGGCGTCGGTGGAGGTCGACGGTGAGAGGATCACACTCGCTCCGGACGAGGTGATCATCACCGAGACCCCGCGCGAGGGTTGGTCCGTCGCCTCCGACGCGGGTGCGACCGTCGCCCTGGACCTGGAGATCACGGAGGACCTGCGTCGCGCGGGTCTCGCCCGTGACGCGATCCGCCTGATCCAGGAGGCCCGCAAGAACAGCGGCCTCGACGTCGCCGACCGCATCGCACTGCGCTGGACGGCGACCGACCCGGCCACCGCCGAGGCGCTGACCGAACACGCCGGCCTGATCGCCGACGAGGTCCTCGGCACGGACTTCGCCCAGGGCGAGGCGGACGACACCTACGGCACCCCGTTCACCGACGAGGGCCTGACGCTGACCTTCCGCCTGCGGAAGGCGTAAGCAGAAACGACGAAGGCCCGGCTCCCCGAGATGGGGCGCCGGGCCTTCGTCGTGCCTGGTCGTCGCCAGTCCGACGCAACACGCGTAAAAAGGGCGAGGCCCCGGATGAAATTCCGGGGCCTCGCCCTGAACGCTGCCGACGCCTAAGGCGTACTACCAACCGTCAGTGGTACTCCAACCGTCAGTTGTCGTCCTCGTCGATCAGGAACCCACGCATCGGCGAGGGAGCCTGGCCCATCGGCGACGGACCCTGCGGCCGCACCGGCGCCATGGGCTGGGTCATGGCGGGCGTCATCTGCTGCTGACCGCCGTAGGACGGCGCGGCGGGAGACGGCGCACCACCCATGCCCTGGCCGCCGCCGTACGACGGGGCACTCGCGCCGGCCGGGGCCATGGAAGGCGCCGGGGACGGCGGGAGGGAAGCCGTGGCCGGAGTGCGCGGCGGGGCGAGCGAGTCGTCGGCCTGGGTCTCCAGCTGGCGCAGCTGCGACTCGAGGTACGACTTCAGGCGCGTGCGGTACTCGCGCTCGAAGCCGCGCAGGTCCTCGACCTTGCGCTCCAGCGTGGCGCGGGCGGACTCCAGGGAGCCCATGGCCACACGGTGCTTCTCCTGCGCGTCCCGCTCCAGGGCGTCGGCCTTGGCACGGGCGTCACGCTCGAGGCCCTCGGCACGCGAACGCGCCTCGCCCACGATCTTGTTGGCTTCGGAGCGGGCCTCGGCGATCGCCTGGTCGGCGGTCTGCTGGGCCAGCGAGAGGACACGGGCGGCGCTGTCGCCACCGGGGCCCTGACCGGGGCCGCCCATCGGACCGCCCATGGGGCCGCCCATCGGGCCACCCATCTGCTGCTGCATGGGCGGCTGGCCACCCATCGGGCCCTGGCCCATCGGACCCTGGCCCATCGGGCCGGGACCCTGCGGACCGCCCTGACCACCGGGACCGGCGGGCAGCTGCGGGGCACCGCTCGGCAGCTGGGGCGGACCACCCATGGGGCCACCCATCTGCTGCTGCGGCGGGCCCGATATGCCGGCGGGCACAGGAGCGCCGGGACCTCGCATGCCCTGCTGGGGCATGCCCTGTCCAGGCATCCCGCCCTGCTGAGGCATCCCACCCTGCTGGGGCATCCCACCCTGCTGAGGCATGCCGCCCTGCTGCTGGTCCTGCTCCGGCGGCTTGCGCATGTTCTGCTGGTTCTGGGCAGCAGCGCGCGTGGCCGCGGCCAGTTTGGCGCGCAGGTCCTCGTTCTCGCGTAGCAGGCGGGTCAGTTCGGCTTCGACCTCATCGAGGAAGGCATCGACCTCGTCCTCGTCATAGCCTTCTCGGAGGCGCACGGTCGTGAACTGCTTGTTCCGCACGTCCTCGGGGGTCAACGGCATCTCTTCACCTCAACGTAGTCGTCGGCATTCGGCAAGACGGTAGTTCACATCGCTCACACCTGGCTCACGATCGAAATCAGGATGTAGACGATGATCATCAGTACGAAGAAGGACAGGTCGAGCGCCACGCCCCCGAGACGTAGCGGCGGGATGACCCGCCGCAGAAGCTTGAGCGGTGGATCGGTGACAGTGTAGGTGGCCTCCAGAACGACCACCATCGCCCTGCCGGGTTGCCATGAACGGGCGAACTGGAAGACGTAGTCCATGACCAACCGGAAGATGAGCACGATGAGGAACACCATCAGCGCGATGTAGATGACATCCAGGACCACGCTCATGATCGGTGTGTACCTCTCCCCTGCTCACATACTGCCGTCTTGCTGCCGTGTACTGCTGTTCCGGTCGTGCGTCTCAGCTCTGGTTGAAGAACCCGCCCTCTGCGATGCGGGCCTTGTCCTCCGCCGTGACATCGACGTTAGCAGGCGACAACAGGAACACCTTCTGCGTCACCCGCTCGATACTGCCGTGAAGACCAAACACCAAACCGGCCGCAAAGTCGACAAGTCGCTTCGCATCTGTGTCATCCATCTCAGTCAGATTCATGATCACCGGTGTGCCTTCACGGAAGTGTTCCCCGATGGTACGGGCCTCGTTGTAGGTCCGGGGGTGAAGTGTGGTGATCCGGTACGGCTCTCGTTCCGACACGACCTTGGGCATGATCACCGGTGCGTTCTTCTCCAGGCTTGCGCGTTCTTGTGTGATGGATGCCACGGGCGCGATGCGCGCCGGGCGCCCGGATTCCGCGGCGAGCGAAGCGGAATGCGGCACGGGGTCGCGCGGCACCGACGGCTGTACCACTCGCACCGGTTCGTCCCTTTGAGACTGGTGTGCACCGTGCGACTGGTGGGACGGCTCGTGCCGTCGGTGGTCCCGCTCGGGCTCCGGGTCCAGTTCGGGTTCGAAGTCGTCGTCGGGGTCGAATCCTCGGCCGTCGTACCCATCGTCCTCCACGAGGCCGAGGTAGACCGCCATCTTGCGCATCGCGCCGGCCATGCTCTTGGTCCTCCGCTCTGTGGTGGATCGGCTGACGACTGCCAAGTCCCGCGATCCACGTGGCCCTTACGTCCGCCTTTCGACGGTAATGACCATATTTTCTGCTGTGGTCCGACTTCTTGGCGACGTTACCCGAGCCTGGGTCGGACTCCGAGTACCGCGGTGCCGATGCGCACATGTGTCGCTCCGGCCGCCACGGCCTGCTCGAGGTCCGCACTCATCCCTGCGGACACCATGTTCGCAGCCGGATGAGTCCGGCGCAGGTCGGTCGACAAATCCATCAACCGCTCGAACGCCGCCTGTTGGCGTCCCGCGTACTCACCGGTCAGCGGCGCGACCGTCATCAGCCCGTCGAGCCGCAGCCCCGGGGCCCCGGCCACCAGGTCGGCCAACTCCGCGATGCCGCCGGGCGCCACGCCACCCCGCTCACCCCGCGCGCTCTCGCCGGCGTCGAGCGCGACCTGGAGGAGGCAGCCGACCTCGCGCCCGACCCGCACGGCCTCCTTCGACAGGGCCGTGACCAGCTTGGAACGGTCGACGGACTGCACAAGACCCGCGTAACCGACCACGGATCGCACCTTGTTGGTCTGCAACTGGCCGACGAAATGCCAAGTAAGCGGCAGATCCGAACATTCGGCGGCCTTCGGCGCCGCGTCCTGGTCGCGGTTCTCCGCGACGTGCCGCACACCGAGCTCGGAGAGGAGCCGGACATCGCTCGCCGGGTAGGTCTTGGTGACCACGATGAGGGTCACTTCTTCACGCTTGCGTCCGGCGGCGGCGCACGCGGCGGCGATACGTCGCTCGACATGCGCCAGGTTTCCGGCGAGTTCGCCCTTACGGTCCGTCATGCCCCATCAGCCCAGCCAGACATATCCCGCGAGTCGCCCCGTGGCGCGGTCGCGGCGGTACGAGAAGTGATCATCCGACTCCAGTGTGCACACCGGCGACTGCTCCCGATCGCGCACCCCGAGCCGGTCGAGCTGCGCGTGCACTCCGGCGGCGACGTCCACGGCGGGCGTGCCCCAACTCGTCTCGGCGTACGCCGCCGGCTCGACGGCGGCGACCTCGGCGCGCATCGCCTCCGGCACCTCGTAGCACCGGCCGCAGACGGTGGGTCCGGTGCGGGCGACGATCCGGGCAGGGTCGGCGCCGAGCTTCACCATGGCCCGTACGGCGGCGGGGACTACCCCGGCGACCATGCCGGGCCGGCCGGCGTGGGCCGCGGAGACCACTTCGGCCACCGGGTCGGCCAGCAGGACCGGCACGCAGTCGGCGGTGAGCACGGCGAGGGCGAGTCCGCGCCTGGCCGTCACCAGTGCGTCGACCTGGGGAACGGCCTCGCCGTGCTGCCACGGCCCGTCGACCTCGGCGACGTCGTCGCCGTGGACCTGGTTCATCCAGACGACCAGGCCGGGGGGGAGGTCGAGCGACTTGGCGGCCAGCTCCCGGTTGGTCCGTACGGCCTCGGGGTCGTCGCCGACCGCGCCGCCGAGGTTGAGCTCCTCATACGGAACGGCGCTTACCCCGCCCCACCGGTCGGTGAAGGCGAAGTGCGCGCCGCTCGCGCTCTCGCGCTGTCCTATCACTTCAAGAAGTCCGGTACGTCCAGTTCCTCGGCCGCGCTGTCGTAGGTCCGCGACGGCGGGACCGGCGGGCCGGACGGGATGTCCGCCACCGGCTCCGGCGCGGGCTCCGGCTCCTCCTTCGGGGTCACGCTGCCGAGCGAGCCGAAGGACGGGCGGCTCTCGGGCTGCCGTACCGGAGTGGGCTCCTCGCGGCGGGCCGAGGCGGAGGACGAGCCGAGGACGGTGTCGCGCTTGGCGGGCGGCTGGCCGCCGTCGAAGCCGGCCGCGATCACGGTGACCCGGACCTCGTCGCCGAGGGCGTCGTCGATGACCGCGCCGAAGATGATGTTGGCCTCGGGGTGGGCGGCCTCGCTGACCAGCTGGGCGGCCTCGTTGATCTCGAACAGGCCGAGGTCGGAGCCGCCGGAGATGGAGAGCAGCACGCCCCGGGCGCCGTCGATGGACGCCTCGAGCAGCGGCGAGGAGATCGCCATCTCGGCCGCGGCCACCGCGCGGTCGTCGCCGCGGGCCGAGCCGATACCCATGAGGGCCGAACCCGCCTCGGACATGACCGACTTGACGTCGGCGAAGTCGAGGTTGATCAGACCGGGGGTGGTGATCAGGTCGGTGATGCCCTGGACACCGGAGAGCAGGACCTGGTCGGCCGACTTGAAGGCGTCGAGCACGGAGACCTGGCGGTCCGAGATCGACAGCAGCCGGTCGTTCGGGATCACGATGAGGGTGTCGACCTCTTCGCGGAGCTCGGCGATGCCGTCCTCGGCCTGGTTCGCGCGCCGCCGCCCCTCGAAGGTGAACGGGCGCGTGACCACGCCGATGGTGAGAGCGCCGAGGGAGCGGGCGATGTTGGCCACGACGGGCGCGCCGCCGGTGCCGGTGCCGCCGCCTTCACCGGCCGTCACGAAGACCATGTCGGCCCCCTTGAGGACCTCCTCGATCTCCTCGCGGTGGTCCTCGGCGGCCTTGCGGCCGACGGCCGGGTTGGCTCCGGCGCCGAGTCCGCGGGTGAGTTCACGACCGACGTCGAGCTTGACGTCGGCGTCGCTCATCAACAGCGCCTGCGCGTCGGTGTTGATGGCGATGAACTCGACGCCCTTGAGACCGACCTCGATCATCCGGTTGATGGCATTGACACCACCGCCGCCGACACCGATGACTTTGATGACTGCGAGGTAGTTCTGCGGTGCTGCCACGTCGAAGGCCTCTCGCCTCGAGTTACGGGTCGTCGGATCACAAGCACGCGCTGCGCTTCGTGATGCGACGACTGATGCCGAATGGGACGGTCCGTAGCGCCGACCCGAACCCTAACGCTGAAGTTTAGGGTTACCAGTGTGTCTGTTCCCTGGAGTCTTCTGAACAGGACACTAAGTCGACAAGTGGCGCCCGTTCAACGAACACGCCGAACCTCCCGTTTTTCTTTTCACCCTATGTGATCAGCCATGTCACTGCCCAACCAGGGTGCTGGCCTGCGCGGATGTGCGTCAACTCCCTGATGACGCCGGGGCGGTGGGAACGCTGACGTCGAAGTGCCGCGCATCCGGGGTCGCTTTCATGAGAGCGCCGAGCGTACGGGCCTTGGCGGCACCGTTCTCGCCGCTTCCCCAGTCGACGGTCCGCCCGCCGCTCAGCTCCAGCGAGATGTCGTCGTAGGAACGCACCTTCACGACCCCGGCCTGACGTGCGACGGCGGCCGGAAGGGCGTCGGCGACGCGGACGGCCTCGCGCACCAGCCGGTCCTCGCCGAAGCGCCGCAGGCTCGCGGTGGCCGATCCCGACGAGGGGACGGCCAATTCCAGCGTGGGTGCGCCGCGAGGGGCCTCGGAAACCGTGGCGAAACGGACACCTTCCTCGTCCACTTCGACGAATTTTCCGCCCTTGCGAACAATCAGAACCGGAGTGCGCTCGACCACTTTCAGTCCGATTCCATGAGGCCAGGAACGGGTCACGTCAATAGTGTCAATTCGGGGCAATTTCCGGCGCAACCGGGACTCAATCGCCTCGAGGTCGACGGAAATCAACGGTTCTCCGACCGGGACGTCGGCAGCCTCGCGCACCTCCCCCGGGGTCAGGACGCGCGTACCGGAGACGGACACCCGCTCCACGCGCAGCCACTGCGAGCCGTACAACACCCAGACGCTGCCCGCACCCAGGAGGACGATCGCCAGCGAGAGGATGATGATCGTACGAAGTCGTCGCGGCCGGAACCGGCGGACGAGGGGCGGGCCGGACGACTCCTGATGACGCTCACCGCGCTCCGCGGCAACCGGTCCGGCCACGCTCCCTGTCCTTTCGTCATACGTTCCTAACGGCGCGAGGCGATCGCCTCGTACACCATGCCGACAAGCAGGTCGTCGGCGTCCCGGCGGCCGAACTCACCGGCGGCGCGGGACATCTCGTACAGCCGGTGCGGGTCGGCGAGCACGGGCAGGACGTTCTCCCGCACCCAGTCGGGCGTCAGTTCCGCGTCGTCGACGAGGAGGCCGCCACCGGCCTTCACCACCGGCTGGGCGTTGAGCCGCTGCTCGCCGTTGCCGATGGGCAGCGGAACGTAGGCGGCCGGGAGCCCGACGGCGGAGAGTTCGGCGACGGTCATCGCACCCGCGCGGCAGAGCATCATGTCGGCCGCGGCGTACGCGAGATCCATCCGGTCCAGGTACGGTACCGGGATGTAGGGGGGCATTCCCGGCATCTGCTGGACGTGCGGCAGTTCGTTCTTCGGGCCGACCGCGTGCAGGATCTGGATCCCGGCCTGCTGGAGCCAGGGGGCGACCTGCTGGACCACCTCGTTGAGGCGGCGGGCGCCCTGGGAGCCGCCGGAGACGAGCAGCGTCGGCAGGTTGGGGTCGAGGCCGAACATGTGCCGGGCCTCGGGGCGGGCGGCGGCCCGGTCGAGCGTGGCGATGGAGCGGCGCAGCGGGATGCCGATGTAGCGGGCGTCGCGCAGCTTGCTGTCGGGGGTGGAGACGGCGACCCGGGCCGCGTACCGCGAGCCGATCTTGTTGGCCAGGCCGGGGCGGGCGTTGGCCTCATGGATCACGATCGGCACACCGAGGCGCTTGGCGGCGAGGTAGCCCGGCAGGGCCACGTACCCGCCGAAGCCCACGACGGCGTCCGCCTTGGTGCGCTCCAGGATCTGCTCGGCCGCCTTGATCGTGCCGCGCAGCCGGCCCGGAACGGTGATGAGCTCGGGGGTGGGTTTGCGTGGCAGCGGTACCGCGGGGATCAGCGCGAGCTCGTAGCCCCGCTCGGGAACGAGCCGGGTCTCCAGGCCGCGCTCCGTGCCCAGGGCCGTGATCCCCACGGTCGGATCCCGCCTGCGCAGGGCGTCCGCGAGGGCGAGCGCGGGCTCGATGTGGCCGGCGGTCCCCCCACCAGCGAGTACGACATGCACCGAAATTCACCGCTCTCCGGACGAACGCGCCACCGAGGCACGCCGTCGCATCGTGTTCCATCTCCGAGGAGCCCCGGCCGGTCCTTTGACAGGCGCCGAGTCTCCCGCCCGCTTTCTACCAAAGCGAGGTTGCCGCATCGCAAGCGCCGCCCGCGCAGCGGGCTCGTCGCGCGCGAAGGCGATCAGCAACCCGATGGCGAACATGGTCGGCAGCAGGGCGGATCCCCCGTAGGAGAACAGCGGGAGGGGGACACCTGCGATCGGCAGCAGGCCGAGCACCGCACCGATGTTGATCACGGCCTGAGCCGTGATCCAGGTGGTCACACCTCCCGCGGCATACCTCACGAAGGGGTCCTCCGTGCGTCCGGCCACGCGGATACCCGCATAGCCTAGAGCCGCGAAGAGGGCGAGCACCGACAGCGTCCCCGCCAGGCCCAGTTCCTCACCGGTGACGGCGAAGATGAAGTCGGTGTGCGCTTCCGGGAGTTGACCCCATTTTTCCACACTCGCGCCGAGCCCCGAACCGAAGATTCCGCCGGAGGCCAGAGCGTAGATGCCGTGCACGGCCTGCCAGCAGTCGGCGGCGCCGGAGCGGGGCTCGGTGGCGCCGATGCAGGCGAGCCGGGCCATGCGGTTCTCGCTGGTCTTGATGAGGATCACGCCGATCACGGCGGCGATGGACAGCACGCCGGCGAACAGCCTGGTCGGGGCGCCGGCCAGCCAGAGCAGGCCGAACAGGATCGCCGTCAGGATGATCGCCGTGCCCATGTCGCCGCCGAGCATGATCAGCCCGAGCAGCAGGAAGGAGACCGGCACGAGCGGCACCAGCATGTGCTTCCACTGGGTCAGCAGCTTCTTGTCCTGCTTGCGGGCGAGCAGGTCGGCGCCCCACAGCACGAGCGCCAGCTTGCCGAACTCGCTGGGCTGGATCTGGAAGGAGCCGCCGAGCGAGATCCAGTTCTGGTTGCCGTTGACGGCCATTCCTATCCCCGGCACCTGGACCAGGGCCATCAGGAAGACGGCTCCGGCGAGAATCGGGTAGGCCAGCGCCCGGTGCAGCTTCACGGGCATCCGGGAGGCGAGCAGCAGCAGGACCGTGCCGATGGCGGCGGCCAGGAACTGCTTGCGGAAGAAGAACGAACCCGGCAGCGACATCTGCAGCGCCGTGATCTGGGAGGCCGAGTAGACCATCACCAGACCGAGCCCGGTGATCAGCAGACTGCCGCCGAGGATCAGGTAGTACGCGGTCAGCGGCCGGTCCCAGGCCTTCCGCGCACGTGTGTACAGCGTGCGCAGCGGGTTCTCACGGGGTGCGCGGGGGGCGGGCGGCCTGCTGACCCGCCGTTGCGCGGGCGGCCGCCCGGTACGACTATCGGGCATCAGCGACTCCCGCGCAGCTGTGCACTGGGGCGGGGAGAGGCCTGCACGTCCCCGCGTCACCGGCGGACACTCGCCCGTCACACCCGGGCCACATCCGAGTCACGCGTCCCTCCAAGGGTCCCGATGCACCCGTCGTGGCGAAGACCCGCCGTCAGGTGCCCGTGCCGAGTTCGCGGACGGCCTCCGCGAACGCGTCACCGCGCTTGTTGTAGTTGGTGAACATGTCCATGGAGGCGCAGGCGGGGGCGAGGAGCACCGTGTCGCCCGCGGCTGCGAGCCGCTTCGCCTCCTGGACGGCCTGGAGCATCGCCCCAGTGTCGGTCCGGTCGAGGTCGACGACGGGTACTTCGGGGGCGTGTCGCGCGAGGGCTTCACGGATGAGCGCACGGTCGGCGCCGATGAGGACGACCCCGCGCAGCCGCTTCGCCGACTTGGCGACCAGTTCGTCGAAGGTCGCGCCCTTGGCGAGGCCGCCCGCGATCCACACGATCGACTCGTACGCCGCCAACGAGGCTTCCGCCGCATGGGTGTTGGTGGCCTTGGAGTCGTCGACGTAGGCCACACCGTCCACGTCGGCTACGTGCGCGATGCGGTGGGCGTCCGGGGTGAAGGCCCGCAGGCCGTCCCGTACGGCCCTGGCGGGCACCCCGAAGGCACGGGCGAGGGCCGCCGCGGCAAGGGCGTTGGCGATGTTGTGCGGGGCGGGCGGGTTGACGTCGGAGACCTCCGCCAGCTCCTGGGCGTTCTGCTGCCGGTTCTCGACGAAGGCCCGGTCGACCAGGATGCCCTCCACCACACCGAGTTGGGAGGGCCCCGGGGTGCCGAGGGTGAAGCCGATCGCCCGGCAGCCCTCCTCGACGTCCGCCTCGCGCACGAGGTCCTCGGTGGCCTTGTCCGCGGCGTTGTAGACGCAGGCGATGCGATTGCCCTCGTAGATACGGCCCTTGTCTGCGGCGTACGCCTCCATGGAGCCGTGCCAGTCGAGGTGGTCGGGGGCGAGGTTGAGGACGGCGGCCGAGTGGGCGCGCAGGGAGGGCGCCCAGTGGAGCTGGTAACTGGACAGCTCCACCGCGAGGACGTCGTACTGCTCCTCGCCGAGGACCGCGTCCAGCAGTGAGACGCCGATGTTGCCGACGGCGGCCGTGCGCAGGCCTGCCGCCTTCAGGATGGAGGCGAGCATCTGGACGGTCGTGGTCTTGCCGTTGGTGCCCGTGACGGCCAGCCAGGGCGCGGCGTCCGGACCCCGCAGCCGCCAGGCCAGTTCGACATCGCCCCAGACCGGCACGCCGACGTCGCGCGCCGCCGTGAACAGCGGCTTGTCCGGCTTCCAGCCGGGCGCGGTGACGATCAGCTCGGTGCCCTCGGGCAGGGTCGCCCCGTCGCCGAGACGCACGGTGATTCCGAGCGCCTCCAGTTCGGCGGCCTGCTCACGCGCGCGTGCGTCGTCGCCGTCGTTGACGACGGTGACCGTCGCGCCGAGCCCGTGCAACACCTTGGCCGCCGGGATGCCGGAGACGCCGAGCCCGGCGACGGTGACGTGCTTTCCCTGCCAGTCGGTCACTTGTCCGCTGCCCATCCCGCATAGAAGAGGCCCAGTCCGACAATCACACAGATGCCCTGGATGATCCAGAAGCGGACCACCACAAGGACTTCGGACCAGCCCTTGAGTTCGAAGTGATGCTGAAGTGGCGCCATACGGAAGACACGCTTGCCGGTCAGCCGGAAGGAGCCGACCTGGATGACCACCGACATGGTGATGAGCACGAACAGACCGCCGAGCAGCGCGAGGAGCAGCTCGGTGCGGGAGCAGATCGCGAGGCCGGCGAGCACACCGCCGAGCGCCAGCGAACCGGTGTCACCCATGAAGATCTTGGCGGGCGAGGTGTTCCACCACAGGAAGCCCAGGCAGGCGCCCATCAGTGCGGCGGAGACGACCGCGAGGTCGAGCGGGTCGCGGACCTCGTAGCAGGCGCTCGGGTTGGTCAGGGTCTCGCCGTTGGCGCAGGACTCCTGGTACTGCCAGACGCCGATGAAGGTGTACGCGCCGAAGACCAGGACGGACGCACCGGTGGCGAGGCCGTCGAGACCGTCCGTGAGGTTCACGCCGTTCGACATCGCGAGGATCATGAACAGCGCCCAGACCACGAACAGCACCGGGCCGATGGTCCAGCCGAAGTCCGTGATGAACGACAGCTTCGTGGAGGCCGGGGTGTTGCCGCGGACGTCCGCGAACTGCAGCGACAGCACGGCGAAGGCGATGCCGCCGAGCAGCTGTCCCGCCATCTTCGCCTTGGCCCGCAGCCCCAGCGAACGCCTCTTGACGATCTTGATGTAGTCGTCCAGGAAGCCGACCAGGCCCATGCCGACCATCAGGCCCAGCACCAGCACACCCGAGTAGGTCGGCGGCTTGCCCGTGATCACCTTGGACAGGAAGTACGCGGCGACCGTCGCCAGGATGAAGGCGATACCGCCCATCGTCGGCGTACCGCGCTTGCTGGCGTGCTCGCGCGGGCCGTCGTCGCGGATGTACTGGCCGTAGCCCTTGCGGGCCAGGAGCTTGATCAGCAGCGGGGTGCCGACCAGGGTCAGAAACAGGCCAATGACTCCCGCGAACAGGATCTGCTTCATCATCGGGCAGCAACCTCACCCTCGGCACCGGTCTCGATGAGCGCCTGCGCCACGCTCTCGAGTCCGACCGACCGGGACGCCTTCACGAGTACGACGTCTCCCGGGCGCAACTCGCTGCGCAACAGGTCGACCGCCGCCTGTGCGTCGGACACGTGCACCGACTCCTCACCCCACGAACCCTCGTTATATGCGCCCAGTTGCAGCCAGGAGGCTTCGATCCCCCCGACCGCGACGAGCTTGCTGACGTTGAGTCGGACGGCGAGCCGTCCGACCGCGTCGTGCTCGGCGAGCGCCTCGTCCCCGAGCTCGGCCATCTTGCCGAGCACCGCCCACGTACGACGTCCCTTGCCCATGGCTGCCAGCGCGCGCAGGGCGGCCCGCATGGACTCGGGGTTGGCGTTGTAGGCGTCGTTGACGATGGTCACGCCGTCCGGGCGCTCGGTGACCTCCATCCGCCAGCGGGAGAGGGAGCCCGCCTCGGAGAGCGCGGTGGCGATCTCTTCCGCGGACATGCCCAGCTCATGGGCGACGGCGGCCGCGGCGAGCGCGTTCGACACGTGATGCTCACCGTACAGGCGCATGGTCACGTCACTGCACCCGGAGGGTGTGTGAAGGCTGAAGGCGGGCTGTCCGCTGTCCGTGAGTCGCACGTTCTCGGCGCGTACGTCCGCTTCGTCGGACTCTCCGAAAAGGACCACCTTCGCCTTCGTTCGGGAGGCCATGGCCCGTACCAACGGGTCGTCGGCGTTGAGGATCGCGGCACCGCCCTCCTCCGCCGGGGGAAGGGCCTCCACGAGTTCGCCCTTCGCCTGTGCGATCTGCTCGCGGCCGCCGAACTCGCCGATGTGGGCGGTCCCGACGTTGAGGACGAGGCCGACTTTCGGGGGCGTCAGACCGGTGAGGTAGCGGATGTGGCCGATGCCGCGCGCGCCCATCTCCAGGACGAGGAACCGGGTCTCCTCGGTGGCGCTGAGCGCGGTCAGCGGCAGCCCGATCTCGTTGTTGAACGAGCCGGGCGTCCACACGGTCGGCCCCTTGCGCTGGAGCACCTGCGCGATGAGGTCCTTGGTGCTGGTCTTGCCCGCCGAGCCGGTGAGGGCCACGAGGGTCGTGCCGAGCCGTGCGACGACGTGCCGGGCGAGGGCGCCGAGGGCCGTCTGCACGTCCTCGACGACGATCGCGGGCACGCCGACGGGGCGCGACGCCAGTACGGCTGCCGCGCCCGCCTGGACCACTGCCGGTGCGTAGTCGTGGCCGTCGACCCGCTCGCCGACGAAGGCGGCGAACAGGCTGCCGGGCACCACCTCACGGGAGTCCCGGACCACCGGCCCGGTGACCTGCACCGACGAATCCGGTATGTCGTGCGTCTGCCCGCCGACGACTGCTGCGATCTCGGCGAGAGAGAGGGCGATCACAAGTTCATCCCTGGGTCTTCTGGATAGCTTCGCGAAGCACCTGGCGGTCGTCGAAGGGACGCACCACCCCGGCGATGTCCTGGCCCTGCTCGTGGCCCTTGCCCGCGACCAGCACGGTGTCCCCGGGCTGCGCGCGGGCGACGACGGCTTCGATCGCCGCGGCCCGCTCCTCGAACAGCAGCACCTCGCCGCGCTCGTGGGAGGGCACGGACGCCGCTCCCGCGAGCATGGTGGCGAGGATCGCCAGGGGGTCCTCGGAGCGGGGGTTGTCGGAGGTCAGTACGGCGGTGTCGGCGAGGCGCGCCGCGGCGGCGCCCATCGGGCCGCGCTTGGTCCGGTCGCGGTCGCCGCCGCAGCCGACCACGATGTGCACGCGGCCCTTGGTGACCTTGCGCAGGGCGCGCAGCACCGACTCGACGGCGTCCGTCTTGTGGGCGTAGTCGACGACCGCGAGATACGGCTGCCCGACGTCGACGCGCTCCAGGCGCCCCGGTACGCCCGGCACGGCGGCGACGCCGTCCGCGGCGGTCTGCGGGTCGAGGCCGGCGCAGGCGAGGGCGACGACGGCGGCCAGGCTGTTGGCGACGTTGAAGGGGCCGGCCAGCGGCGACTTGGCGGCGATGCGCCGGCCGTCGGGGGCGACGATCGTGAACGTCGAGTCCAGGGGGCCGACCTCGACGTCCTCGGCGCGCCAGTCGGCGTCCGGGTGGCCCTCGGCGGAGAAGGTGACGACCGGGACGGTGGCCTCCTGGGCGAGCCGGCGGCCGTACTCGTCGTCGAGGTTGACCACGCCGAGTTTGCTGCGTTTCGGCGTGAACAGCTGTGCCTTGGCCCGGAAGTAGTCCTCCATGTCGGAGTGGAACTCCATGTGTTCCGGGCTGAGGTTGGTGAAGACGCCGATGTCGAAGACGCAGCCGTCGACCCGGCCGAGGACCAGGGCGTGGCTGGAGACCTCCATGGCGACCGCCTCGACGCCGCGCTCCCGCATGACCGCGAACAGGGCCTGCAGGTCGGTGGCTTCGGGGGTGGTGCGCTCGGACTTGATGCGTTCGTCGCCGACGCGCATCTCGACCGTGCCGATGAGCCCGGTGGCACGCTCGCCCGCTCGCAGGCCGCCCTCGACGAGGTAGGCGGTGGTGGTCTTGCCGGAGGTTCCGGTGATGCCGATCTGGAGCAGATCGCGGCCGGGGTGGCCGTAGATCGTGGCGGCCAGCTCGCCCATCCGCGCGCGCGGGTCGTCGACGACCAGGACCGGCAGTCCGGTGGCCGCGGCGCGCTCGGCGCCCGTCGGATCGGTCAGCACCGCGACGGCGCCCAGGCCGGCGGCCTGGGTGACGAAGTCGGCGCCGTGCAGGCGGGCGCCGGGCAGGGCGGCGTACAGGTCGCCGGGGCGGACGGCGCGCGAGTCATGGGTGATGCCCGTGACCTCCGCGGTGTCCGCCGAGGTTTCCGGCTGCGCGGCACCCAGCTGATCGGCGAGCTCCGCGAGGGGTACGGCGGAGGTCTGGGCCGGCCTGGGCGGTCCCGGGTATGTCACGGGGTGGCCCTTCTGGGTGGTTTGGGACTGATCAGCGTGTGGCACGGCGGTGAGCGTACCGGGCGCACCCGCTCCGGAGCGAAGCGAGGGCGTGGGCGAGGGCACGGGCAGGGGTGGGGACGAGGTGCGGTCCCCGGGATCGGGAGTGATCATGGTCACGGAGCGTTCCTGGCTGGTTGCGCTGATCAGGGTCGGTAGGTGACGGGCAGCTTGGCGGCCTTCGCTCCCGTGGGTGGGATCTGGAGCGACTTGAGCGCGAACTCCATCACCTGTTTGTAGACGGGGCCGCAGATCTGGCCACCGAAGTAGCTGCCCTGGGTCGCGTTCTGGATGGCGCAGTAGACGGTGATGCGGGGCTTGTCGGCGGGGGCGAATCCGGCGAAAGAAGAGGTGTAGCCGTGGTACTTGCCGGTGGCCGGATCCACGCGGTTGGCCGTACCGGTCTTGCCCGCCACCCGGTAGCCGGGGATACGCGCCTTGGTTCCGGTGCCTTCCTCGTCGTCCACCACCGACTCCAGCATCCGGGCGAGCGTTTTCGCCGTCTTCGTGCTGACCACCCTTGTCTTCTTGGGCTTGGCGGCGGGTTCGAAGCGTCCGTCGGGTCCCTTGGTGCCGCGTACGAGGGTCGGTTCGACGCGTACACCGCCGTTCGCGATCGTCGAGTAGACCGACGCCGCCTGCATCGCGTTGATGGACACACCCTGGCCGAAAGGAATCGTGTACTGCTGCGAGGTCGACCACTTGTCGGCCGGCGCGAGGATGCCCTTGGTCTCGCCGGGGAAGTCGAGTCCGGTGTAGTCGCCGATGCCGAACTTGCGGAGGTATGAGTACAGGACCTGGTTGGCCTGGGCCTGGGTCTTGCCGAGCTGGCCGGTCGCCAGGATGGTGCCGATGTTGCTGGACTTGGCGAGCACGCCGTTGAGCGTGAGGTACCAGGTCGGGTGGTCGATGTCGTCCTTGAAGAGCCGGTCACCGCGGTGCAGCCGGTTGGGCACGACGACGTGCGTCAGGGGCGTGGCGGCGTCCTCCTGCAGTACGGCGGCCATCGACATGACCTTGGCGGTGGAGCCGGGCTCGTAGGCGTCCTGGAGGGCCGCGTTGCCCATGGCGGCAGAGTTGGCCTGGGAGAGGTCGTTGGGGTCGAAGCCGGGTGAGTTGGCCATGGCCAGGACCTCGCCGGTCCGGGTGTCCTGGACGATCACATAGCCGCGGTCCGCCTTGGACTCCTTCACCTGCTCGGTGATGGCGTTCTGCGCGGCCCACTGGATGTCACGGTCGATGGTCAGTTCCACGTCGGCCCCGGGCACTGCGGGCGTCTCGGTGGAGCCCGCGGTGGGGACCTGGCGGCCGCCGGACTGGGCATAGCGGATCTTGCCGTCCTTGCCGGCGAGGAGTCCGTTCAGCTGCTGCTCGACACCGCCGCCGCCCTTGCCCTCGTCGTTGACCCAGCCCAGTATCCCGGCGGCGAGGTCGCCGTTCGGGTAGACGCGTTTGCTGCTGGACACCGCGAAGACGCCCGCGAGGACGTTGACGGTGGAGGGGTCGGCCTCGCCCTTGGCGACGAGCGCGGTCCGCAGGTCCTTGATCTGCTTCCAGACCTGCGGGGTCTGTCGGCGGGCGAGCATGACGTACTGCCCCTTCGCCTTCAGCTTCTTGGTCAGCGTCTCCTGGTCCTGGCCGAGGATGGGGGCCAGCAGTGCGGCCGCCTGCTCGGGGCCGTCGCTGACCTTCAGCTGCTTGCTCGTGAACATCGTGGGGTCGGCCGTGATGTCGTAGGCGTCGACGCTGGTGGCGAGGGCGACGCCGGAGCGGTCGGTGATCCCGCCCCGCTCGGCGGCCAGGACGTAGCCGACGTAGCGGTTGCGCTCGGCCTTGGCCGCGTATGTGCTCGCGTCGACCGCCTGGACCTGGAGCAGCCGTACGACGAAGGCGATCATCACCAGGGTCAGCGCCAGGCCGACCATGCGCAGCCGGGGGCGAGGGCTGCCGAGCCGGATGACGCGCGGGGCCGAAGGCCGGGACTGGGCCGGGCGCCGGGCCGGGCGGGCGCCGGGGCCCGGGCGCCGCTGGTTGCCGGGGCGGGCGGGCCGGGCGGGCCGGGCGGGCCGGGCGGGGCCGGGCACGCGGCGGCGCAGCGGTTCCCTGTCGGACACTTCCGTCACCTGCCAGGGGTCGTGGTGGGCGTGGAGGGGGCGGCCGCCACGGGGGCCGCCGTGCCCGGCCGAGAGGCCGCGGCCACAGCCGGGGCCTCACCAGAGGGCATGCCCCTGTACGCGGGCCGGCCGGCAAAGGCCACCGCGGCACAGGACACGTGGCCGCGCGGCCGTTCCCTGTCGGACACTTCCGTCACCTGCCAGGGGTCGTGGTGGGCTGGGGGGCGGCGGGGGCGGTCAGGGCCTCGGGGGCGAGGACCAGCGGGGCGCTCATGGAGGTTTGCGCGCCCCCGGCGGCCGGGGCGGGGCTGGGGGCGCCCTTGACGGTGCCGTCGGGGTCGAGGAAGGCGGGGTCGCCGCCGGGCACCATGCCGAGTTCACGGGCGCGCCGCTGGAGGGCGTCGGGGGCGGAGTAGGCGTCGATGTCCCGCTGGAGGGCCTGTTCCTCGTCGGTGAGGTTCTTGGTGTCCCGCTGGAGGTCGTCCATCTTGAACGCGCCTTCGCTGAGCGCGGAGTTCAGCACCAGCAGCCCGATGAGGCCGCCGCCGAGGAGCAGGACGACGAGGAGGACGAAGGGCGTGCGGGCCGCCTGACCGGAGCCCGTCGCACTGGGGAAGAGCCGTGCGAGCCGGGCAGCCCTCCCTCTCAGTTCGGGTTTCCTACTCACCCGCCCTCCCCTGAGTTCGAGTTTCCAACCCGGCAGCCCGCCCCTTGGCCTGCGTCACTCCACGTCCTCCCTGATGCGCTGGGCCCCGCGCAGTCGCGCCGGGGCCGCTCGCCGGTTCTCGGCGACCTCTTCCTCGGTGGGAAGTTCGGCACCGCGCGTGAGCAGCTTGAGCCGGGGCTGGTAGCGCTCGGGGACCACCGGCAGGCCGGGCGGGGCGGTGGAGGCGGCACCGGCCGCGAAGACCTGCTTGACCAGCCGGTCCTCCAGCGAGTGGTACGACAGCACCGCGATCCGCCCGCCGACGTCCAGCGCCTTCACGGCGGCCGGGATCGCGTCCTCCAGGACGGTCAGCTCGCCGTTGACCTCGATGCGCAGCGCCTGGAAGGTGCGCTTGGCGGGGTTGCCGCCGGTGCGCTTGGCGGCCTGCGGGAGCGCGTCCCGGATCAGCTCGACGAGCCGCGCGCTGTTGCTGAACGGCTCCTTCTCGCGCTCGCGCACGATGGCGCCCACGATCCGCTTGGCCTGCTTCTCCTCGCCGTAGGCGCGCAGGATCCGTACGAGTTCCCCGGGCGGGTAGGTGTTGAGGACCTCGGCCGCGCTGACGCCGGTCGTCTGGTCCATGCGCATGTCGAGGGGGGCGTCCTGCGCGTAGGCGAAGCCACGGTCGGCCTCGTCGAGCTGCATGGAGGAGACGCCGAGGTCGAACAGGACGCCCTGCACGCGCGCGATGCCGAGCCGGTCGAGTACGTCGGGCAGCTCGTCGTAGACCGCGTGCACGAGAGTGGCGCGCTCCCCGTACGACGCCAGGCGCTCGCCGGACAGGCGCAGGGCCTCCTTGTCGCGGTCGAGGGCGACGAGCCGGGCCTCGGGGAACCTCTCCAGCAGGGCCTCGCTGTGGCCGCCGAGGCCCAGGGTGCAGTCGACGACGACCGCTCCCGGTCCCTCCAGCGCGGGTGCCAGCAGGTCCAGGCACCGCTGGAGCATCACCGGGACGTGTCGACTCTGGCTCAAGGGGCCCTCTCAGGTCCGGCGCGGGCCGTACGCGAGGCCGAGCCGTCCGTACGCGCCGCGCACGTAGGGGAGATCTCCGGCTGGCTCGCCGGGTCCCGGGGGGATTCAGTCCAGCAGGGAGAGCCTCGCCTCCCGCCTCGCGTCACTTTAGTGCACCGTGTCACGCGGTCAATCAACCGGCCTGCGCGTCGCGGACAGACCCGAGCAATACGCGACAAACCGACTGAAAGCACCCGTGTGGGCGCGCTCTCACCCTCCGTGTGGATTACCTCACACAGGCCGTCATGACGGTCTTTTTCCCATCTCACGACGGGCCCGGAACCGCCGTGACCAGTACCGTCATGAATATGACGACCTCCGCATCCGTTCCCACCACGTCCGAAGGCGCCATACACGGCGGCACCGTCACCGACCGCCTCGTCGAGGCGAACGAGCGGTACGCCTCCGCGTTCACCGACCCCGGGATGGACGCGCGCCCCGTGCTGCGCGTCGCGGTCGTGGCCTGCATGGACGCCCGCCTCGACCTGCACGCCGCGCTCGGCCTGGAGCTCGGCGACTGTCACACCATCCGCAACGCGGGCGGTGTGGTCACCGACGACGTGATCCGCTCGCTCACCATCAGCCAGCGCAAGCTCGGCACGCGCAGCGTGGTCCTGATCCACCACACCGGCTGCGGACTGGAGGCGATCACCGAGGACTTCCGCACAGAGCTGGAGATGGAGGTCGGCCAGCGCCCCGCCTGGGCGGTAGAGGCATTCCGGGACGTCGATCAGGACGTGCGGCAGTCGATGCAGCGGGTGCGCACCTCGCCGTTCATGCTGCACACCGATGACGTGCGCGGCTTCGTCTTCGACGTGAAGACGGGTCTGTTGCGCGAGATCGACCCGGCGTAACCGTCCCACGTCACGTTCGTTTCTCGGAAACCTCCCGCCCCTCAACCCGCATAAGGCGTTAAGGCCGACATATCGCGGGCAGTTGTCCACAGGCGAGTGACACGAATCGGTAACGGCAGCAAGAATGCGGGTGTGACGCCACTGAGCTTTTCGCGGGTGGCGTCCGTGATTCGGGGTGGGCCGGTCCGCAGCGCAGGAAGCGTCGGCCCGGAGAAAGTACGGGCCGAGGAGGGCCGGGTGACGACCTATGACGAGCGTGCGAGCCTTACAGATCTGACTGCCACCGTGGAGCGGGTCCGCAGTTCGGTGGAGCAAGTGATCGAGGGCAAGCCCGAGGTCGTACGGCTATCGCTGACCGTGCTGCTCGCCGAGGGGCATCTTCTGATCGAGGATGTCCCCGGCGTGGGCAAGACCATGCTCGCGAAGGCGCTGGCGCGCTCGATCGACTGCTCGGTGCGCCGTATCCAGTTCACTCCCGACCTGCTGCCGTCGGACATCACGGGCGTGTCCATCTGGGACCAGCAGCGCCGGGACTTCGAGTTCAAGCCGGGCGCGATCTTCGCGCAGATCGTGATCGGCGACGAGATCAACCGGGCCTCGCCGAAGACGCAGTCGGCGCTCCTGGAGTCACTGGAGGAGCGCCAGGTCACCATCGACGGGCAGACCTACGAGCTGCCCAGCCCCTTCATGGTGGTGGCCACGCAGAACCCGGTCGAGATGGAGGGCACATACCCGCTGCCTGAGGCCCAGCGCGACCGCTTCATGGCCCGTGTCTCCATCGGCTACCCGAGCGTGGAGGCCGAGCTGCAGATGCTCGACGTCCACGGCGGGGTCAGCCCCCTGGACGACCTCCAGCCGGTGGCGCACGCGCACGAGATCGTGAAGCTGATCGACGCCGTCCGCGGCGTCCACGTAGCCGACACGGTCCGGCGGTACGCGGTGGACCTGGTCGCGGCCACCCGCACCCATCCGGACCTCAGACTCGGCGCCTCGCCGCGCGCCACGCTGCATCTGCTGCGCGCGGCGAAGGCGTCCGCGGCCCTCAACGGCCGGGAGTACGCGCTCCCGGACGACGTGCAAGCGCTTGCTGTCGCCGTCCTGGCTCACCGCCTGCTGCCCACCGCGCAGGCCCAGCTCAACCGACGTACGGCGGAACAGGTCGTCCAGGAGATCCTCCAGCAGACCCCCGTCCCCGCGGCCCCCCAACAGCAGGGCTACGGCGGTCTGGGCACCGGCACGCAGGCCTACGGCCAGCAGCCGCCGCGGAGGCTGTGATGACCTCCGGCAGTACGGGGCACGCAGGGCCGGGCCGGGGAGACAGCCAGGGAGAAAAGAGCGGGTTCCGCACGGCCCTGGCCGGCCTGACCACCCGAGGACGCTCCTTCCTGGCCGCCGGGATCGCCGCCGCGATCTGCGCGTACGTCCTCGGCCAGGCCGACCTGCTCCGCGTCGGCATGCTGCTCGCGGTGCTGCCCCTGGTCTGCGCGGCCGTCCTCTACCGCACCCGCTACCGGGTCGCCGGCAGCCGCCGGCTCTCCCCCGCGCGGGTGCCCGCGGGCAGCGAGGCCCGTGTCCATCTGCGGATGGACAACGTCTCCCGCCTGCCCACCGGCCTGCTGATGCTCCAGGACCGGGTGCCCTACGTCCTCGGCCCGCGCCCCCGCTTCGTCCTCGACCGGGTCGAGGCGGGCGGCCGACGCGAGGTGTCCTACCGGGTCCGCTCCGACCTGCGCGGCCGCTACCCGCTGGGCCCGCTGCAACTGCGCCTGAACGACCCGTTCGGCCTGTGCGAGCTGACCCGGTCGTTCTCCACGTACGACACCCTCACGGTGATCCCGCGCGTGGAGGCGCTGTCGCCGGTGCGCTTCAGCGGTGAGGCCAGGGGCTACGGCGAAGGACGGCAGCGCTCGCTCGCCCTGGCCGGCGAGGACGACGTACTCCCGCGCGAGTACCGCTACGGCGACGACCTGCGCCGGGTGCACTGGCGCTCCACCGCGCGCTACGGCGAGTTGATGGTGCGCCGCGAGGAGCAGCCGCAGCGTTCCCGCTGCACGGTGCTGCTCGACACCCGGGGCCTCGCCTTCCAGGGCGCCGGCCCCGACTCGGCCTTCGAGTGGGCGGTCGCGGGCACCGCGTCCGTGCTGGTGCACATGCTGGAGCGGGGCTTCTCCGTGCGGCTGCTCACCGACACCGGGAACTCGGTGCCCGGCGAGGGCGCCGACGGGTTCGCCGGAGCGAACCAGGAGTCGGCGGACGCGGCCGGGCTGATGATGGACACCCTCGCCGTGATCGACCACTCGGACGGCACGGGCCTGTCCCGGGCGTACGACGTGCTGCGCGGCGGCAACGAGGGGCTGCTGGTGGCCTTCTTCGGCGACCTCGACGAAGAGCAGGCCACGGTGGCGGCCAAGATGCGCCAGCGCAGCGGCGGCGCCCTCGCCTTCGTGCTGGACAGCGAGACCTGGGTGCGTGAACCGAACGACGTGGCCGCTCCGATGAACAGGACGCAGGAGCGGCTGCGGATGCTGCGCGAGGCGGGCTGGACGGCCCTGAGCGTGCCCCGGGGCGCTCCTCTGGACGACCTGTGGCGGCAGGCGGACCGTGAGCGCACGGGCGTCGTGACGGCGAGTGGAAAGGCGGGTTCATGAGCGGGCGGGCACGACTGACGCTGTGCGCCTGGGCGGCCACACTGCTGGCGTCGTGTGCCCTGCTGCCCCTGGTCGACCCGGCCACGTGGATCCTGCAGGCCGCCGCCCTGCTCGGCATCCAGTCCGGGGTGGGCGCGCTCACCCGGCGGGTGCCGCTGGCCCGGGCGCTGACGGTGGCGGCGCAGACCGTGGTCACGCTGATGCTGCTGACCCTGACCTTCGCCCACGGGCAGGCGATCGCCGGGATCATCCCCGGCCCTGAGGCCTTCGGGCACTTCGCCGACCTGCTCCAGCAGGGCACCGACGACGTGGCGCGGTACGCGATCCCGGCGCCGCTGTCCGACGGCATCCGGCTGATGCTCATCGGCGGTGTGCTGATCATCGGGCTGATGGTGGACACCCTCGCGGTGACCTTCCGCAGTGCGGCCCCGGCCGGTCTGCCGCTGCTCGCGCTGTACTCCGTCGCCGCGGGGCTGGCGGACGGCGCGGCCGACTGGTTGTGGTTCCTGGCCGCGGCGGCCGGCTATCTGATGCTGCTGCTCGCCGAGGGCCGGGAGCGGCTCTCCCAGTGGGGCCGGGTCTTCGGTGGCTCGGCGCGCTCCGGGGGCGGCGAGCCGGGTCCGGTCGCGCCGATTCGCACCGGGCGCCGTATCGGCGCGGTCGCGCTGGGCGTCGCCCTCGTGGTGCCGCTGCTGCCGCTGCCCGCGATAGAGGGCGGCCTGCTGGACAGCGCCCGGACCGGGGCCGGGGTGGGGACCGGCGGCGGGGGCACGATCTCCGCGGTGAACCCCCTGGTGTCGCTGCGCGACAGTCTGAACATGGACGAGGACCGCCAGGTGCTCTCCCTCCGGACGAGTACGAGCGACATCTCCGACCTGTATCTGCGGATCGTCTCCCTGGACGACTTCGACGGCACCACCTGGAAGCCGTCCAAGCGACACATCGTCGAAGTGCCGGACGAGCTGCCCACGCCGCCGGGCCTCGGCCCCGACGTCCGGCGCTCGCAGGTCCGCACCCAGGTCTCGGCCGCCGACTGGTACGCCCAGGACTGGCTCCCGATGCCGTACCCGCCGAGCGGCGTGAAGATCAAGGGCAACTGGCGCTACGAACCCGTCGGCATGACCCTCGTCGGCGACCACGGTCAGAAGACGCGCGGGGCGACGTACGAGGTGACCAGCCTCGACGTGCAGCCGACGGCGGAGCAGCTCGAGGACGCGCCGGCGCCACCGGAGTCGCTGAGGAACCAGTACACCAACGTGCCGGACTCGCTGCCCTCGGTGGTGTCCCGGACCGCCCGCGAGGTGACCAAGGGCTCGACGAGCGAGTACGAGCGAGCGGTCAAGCTCCAGGACTACTTCGCCGTGACCGGCGGCTTCAGCTACGACACCGAGGTGGAGGTCGGCACCGGACCGGACGCGATCGCCCGCTTCCTGCGGGACAAGCAGGGCTTCTGCGTCCACTTCTCCTTCGCGATGGCGGCGATGGCCCGCACGCTGGGCATACCCGCGCGGGTCGCCGTGGGCTTCGCTCCCGGTTCCCCGCAGGCCGACGGTTCGGTGTCGGTGGGCCTGAAGGACGCCCACGCCTGGCCCGAGCTCTACTTCGAGGGCGTGGGCTGGACTCGCTTCGAGCCCACCCCCAACCGCGGTACGACTCCTGCGTACACGCTGCCGGACACCCCGGGCAGCAGCCTTCCCGACCTGCCGCAGGCCTCCCGTTCCGCGGACGCGGCGCCGTCGACGGCGCCGTCGGCGAGCGCGAGCTGCTCGGCGGAGCAGAAGAAGATCGAGGGGTGCAGTGGTGCGCTGCCGCTGGACCCGGGGCAGACGGACGACGCGGGCCCGCCCTGGTACAAGATCCTCTGGTGGACGCTGCTGGGCGTCGCGGCGGTGGTCCTGCCGTTGCTGCCGATGCTGTGGCGGTTCAGAAGGCGCTCGGTGCGGCTGGCCTCGGCCCAGCACACGGCGTCCGCCACCGGACTTGCCCGAGAACGTGGCAAGGAGCGTGGGGGCGAGCAGTACACGGGGGACATCTCCGTGGAGGCGCTGCCCGGCGAGGTGACGTCCCAGCAGGCCAACGAGGTGGCCGTCGGACATGTCCTGGCGGTCTGGCGTGAGCTCACCGACACGGCCTGGGACTACGGCATCGCGCCGGACGACGCCCTGACGCCGCGCAAGGCGGCGGCGCGCATCGTGCGGCTCGGGGAGCTCGACGAGCCGACGGCCACTTCGGTGCACCGGGTGGCCGGCGCCGTGGAGCAGGTGCTGTTCGCGCCTCAGCCGCGGGCGGAGACCGGGCTGGCCGACGACGTGCGTCGGCTGCGGATGGCATTGCGCTCCAAGGCCGGCTGGACCACCAGGCTGCGTGCCGTCGTGGCGCCCCGCTCGGCAGTCCGCGCGGTGTGGGACCTCTCCGACCGCTGGACGTCCGTGAAGGCCCGCTCGGCCGCCCGCTGGGCGGAACTGCTGCGCCGCCCGTCGGGCCAGCAGAGCGGCTGACGGCGCAGCAGCGCGGCGACAGCAGAGACGGTGAGCGGCCCTCGCCCGGGGTTCTCCGGGCGGGGGCCGCTTGTCATGGAAGGAGGCCGCTGCCAAGGGGCATGTCCTGCTTGTCGGGGTGCGCACATGCTCGAGGGGGTGACCACCCGGTGGTGGTCACCCCCTCACTGCGTCTGTATGCAGGGAGCCATGAGTGAAGCTCGCGGCTGTCAGTGGCCCTGCTCGTCGCGGCGGCGCTGCCAGCGCTGCTCGATACGGTCCATCATGGAGCGCTTCTGGCGGCTCTGCCCGCGCGCGTGCGGGGCCCCGGCGGGCTGTTCGCCCGGCTTGGGAGCCTTGCGCCAGCCGGTCACGGCGAGCACGGCACAACCGAGCATGACCAGGAAGCCCACCACGCTGAGCCACACCTGCTTGGCGACCATTCCGGCCATGAGGAGCGCGATACCTACGAGGAAGCCCGCGACCGCCTGGTAGACCCGTCGCCGGGTGTACGTACGCAGCCCACTTCCCTCGAGCGCTGTCGCGAACTTGGGATCTTCGGCGTACAGCGCTCGCTCCATCTGCTCGAGCATGCGCTGCTCGTGCTCCGAGAGCGGCACGGAGTCCTCCTCATCGTGCAGTCGCCGGGGCGACCCGGGGGGTCCCTTCAGGATAGGCAGGGAATCGCCCCCGTGAAACCCGCCCCTCTACGCCAATTGGCCAACCGGAATCCGTCATGCACGTCCCGGCTCACTGAAGATTCCATTCCCCAGCAGCCGACCCGTCATGCCGGGTGGTCTCCCTCGATCATACGGCGCACAGCGCCCGAACGGGGGGCCTGTGGCGTACTCCATGCGCAGCCGAGGCCCTGATCAGCGGGATGCCACGGGAGGCGGCTCACGCCTCGGTGGCCCCCGAAGTCTCACCGAGCACATGGAGCTGCGTGGCGACTGAGTGGAAGGCCGGGATTTCGGCCGCCGCCTCCTCCAGCTTCAGCAGGGCCTCCAGCGCTCCGGGCTCGGTGTCGACGAGCACCCCGGGGACGAGGTCGGCGAAGACCCGCACGCCGTGCACGGCGCCGACGGTCAGGCCGGCGCCCTCGACCAGCGCGGTGAGCTGGTCGGCGGTGAAGCGGCGCGGCACGGGGTCGCCCTCGCCCCAGCGGCCGTTCGGGTCGCCGAGTGCCTGCCTGGCCTCCTTGAAGTGCCCGGCGAGGGCTCGGGCGAGCACGGCACCGCCGAGACCGGCGGCGAGCAGGCTGAGGACGCCCTCGGAGCGCAGGGCGGCCACGGCGTTGCTGATGCCCTCGGCCGGGTCGTCGACGTACTCCAGGACGCCATGGCACAGCACGACGTCGTACCCGCCGCGCTCGACCACCTCGAAGAGGCCGTGGGCGTCGCCCTGGACGCCCTGGACGCGGTCGGCGACGCCGGCCTCGGCGGCGCGGCGCTCCAGGGCGAACAGCGCGTTGGGGCTGGGGTCGACGACGGTGACCCGGTGGCCGAGGCGGGCGACGGGCACGGCGAACTTGCCGCTGCCGCCTCCGGTGTCGAGGACGTCCAGCGACTCTCGCCCTGTGGCCTTGACGCGGCGGTCGAGGGCGTCCTGGAGGACCTCCCAGACCACGGCGGTACGCAGAGAGGCGCGGGGTCGCAGCGGTTCCGACACGGCAGTTGACTCCTCGGCGCGGCACCGCCTCTTGCGCGGCGGAGCGAACGGGCTGCCCGCCCCTCCCGGGACACCGACGAGGGGAGGCTTCAGGCGCCCTCCACCCTATTGCCTCCGACACCGGCCCCGGTCACTCCGGCACCGCACACCACCGACCGTCTCGCACGCCGGACGCCGCGTCACGAGCGCGTGAACCATCCGGGTGCGCCCAGCCCGAGCCACCCGGGCGCACTCAGCCCGGACCGGCCGGGTGCGCGCAGCCCGGACCAGCCGTTCGCGCTCACCCCGCGTCCGGCATCGCCGCCTCTTCGTGCGGGTCGTCGCCCTCTCCCGGGTCGCGGCGTGGCTGTGGGAGGACCGGCTGGAGGACCAGCATCCGCTCGACCAGGCGCAGGAACATCGCCACGTCACGTATCAGGTCGTCGGCGTCCCGTCGGCTCGCCGCGCCTTGGATGCCCGCCTCGGCCCGGGCGCGGCGCCGGGCCCCGGAGGCGAACAGCGCGCTCCACTCGGCGAGTTCGGGCGCGATCTCGGGGAGCACTTCCCAGGCGCTCCTGATGCGGGCCCGGCGTCGGGACGTGGGTTCGGGGCGCCCGCGGGCGGCGAGCACGGCGGCCGCGGTCCGCAGGGCGGCCAGGTGTGCCGTCGCGTAGCGCTCGTTGGATGTTTCGAGGACGGCTGCCTCGTCGAGTCCGGCCCGGGCCTGGGCGAGCAGTTCCAGGGCGGCGGGCGGGGCCGAGGACCGGCGGAGCACGGGGTGCACGTCGCTCGCCGGTCCGGTCAGTGAGGGGGCAGGGCCGGTGGCGCGGCGCCGGCGGGCGGCGGCTGCGTTGTAGCTGGCCATGACGAACCTCCTGTCGTCTGGGTGACGGCACGCCTACTACGAGGTGCCGTATGTGCCCATCGTGAGGTATGGCACTGACAATCCGTTCTGACCTGGGCCTTTGCTTCGATCGACAGTTCGGGTTAGTTTTTGCACTGACCAGTCAGTTCAAAAACTCAGGCAGGGGATGACCATGGGGGAATCCCAGGACGGCCTCGCCGTCACGGCCCGCGACCTCGGGCTGAAAGGGCCCCGCGGCTGGGCGTTCCGCGGGGTCACCGTCGAAACGGAACCCGGATCGCTGATCGCGATCGAGGGGCCCTCGGGCTCGGGGCGTACGAGCCTGCTGCTCGCCCTGACCGGGCGGATGAAGCCCACGGAGGGGACCGCGACCGTCGGCGGCTTCGAGCTGCCCAAGCGGATGGCGGCCCTGCGCCGCGCGAGCGCGCTCGCCCACGTCCCCGGCGTCACCGACCTCGACCCGGCGCTGACCGTCGGCGAGCACCTGCGCGAACGGGCCCTGCTGGAGCGGCGTTTCGGCGGCACCGTACGGGGGCTGCTGCGGTCGCGCGCCGAGCGCGAGTCGGAGGCGGTGCTGCGCGTCGACACCGCGCTGGCCGCCGCCGGTCTCGACCGGGAGGCGCTGCCGAAGGGGTCCCGGACCGCCGTACGCGACCTGGAACGCGTGGAGGCCCTGCGCCTGTCCATCGCCCTCGCTCTCGTCGGCCGCCCACGGCTGCTCGGCGTCGACGACACGGACCTCAAGCTCTCCGACGCCGAACGGGCCGAGGTCTGGGCTCTGTTGAGGTCCCTCACGGAGGCCGGGACGACGGTCGTGGCGGTGTGCAGCGAGGCCCCGGAAGGCGTGGCCACCGTATCGACCCGGGAAGCGCCGGTGACGCCCTACAAGGACGACAAGGACGACAACGGCGAGGTCGAGGACGAGGACGAGGACGACAAGGAGGAGAACGCCGATGCGCTCGCCGAAACTCGCGGCGCTTGAGCTCCGCCGCTTCGGCCGCGGCAAACTCCCGCGTGCCGCCCTGGTCGCGCTCCTGCTGCTGCCACTGCTGTACGGCGCCCTGTACCTGTGGTCCTTCTGGGACCCGTACGGCCGGCTGGACCGCATCCCCGTGGCGCTGGTGAACGACGACAAGGGCGCGACGGCAGACGGAAAGAAGATCCGCGCGGGCGACGACATCACCCACGGCCTGCGCGACAGCGAGACGTTCGACTGGCACGAGGTGAGTGCGGCTCAGGCACGCGCGGGCGTGGAGGACGGCACGTACTACCTGTCGCTGACCATGCCTGCCGACTTCAGTCGGCGCATCGCCTCCAGCTCGGGCGACTCCCCCGAGGCGGGCGCGCTGCAGGTGCGGACGAACGACGCCAACAACTACATCGTCGGGCAGATCTCCCGGACGGTCTTCAGCGAGGTGCGCACGGCGGCGTCCACGAAGGCGTCGCGGTCCTTCCTGGACAGGATCTTCGTCTCGTTCTCCGACATCCACGGCGAGACGGTGAAGGCGGCGGACGGGGCCGACAAGCTCAAGGGCGGCATCGGGAAGGCCGAGGAGGGCTCCAAGGACCTCGCGGACGGCCTGAAGGACGCCGAGGACGGCAGCGGCAAGCTCTCCAAGGGCCTGAAGAAGCTCAACAAGGGCGCGGGCGGCCTGGAGGACGGTTCGAAGAAGGTCGCGGAGGGCACCCAGGCCCTCGCCGACAAGGTCAACGGGATCGCCGGGAAGGCGGGGCCTTTCCTGAAGGACAACGAGAAGACGATCGGGGACACCGCCCAGTTCGTCGCCGACTCGGCCGGAACGATCCGCGACGACCTCGACACCCTGGTGAAGCAGGCTCCGGTCGCCGCCGACAACGCCCGCGCGGACTCCGACGACCTGAACGACGTCTACAAGGTGCGATGCTCCACCCCCGTGCTCCCCGACGCCGCCTGCTCCGACCTGAAGAAGGCGAAGGACGCGGCGGCCGACGTGGCCACCGTCGCCGAGGACCTCGACACGCTGGTCACCGACCATGACGAGGACCTGAAGAAGCTCGACACCCACCTCGAGACGCTCCAGAAGCAGGCCCAGGCGCTCGCCGACGACGCGCCCCACCTCTCCTCAGACCTCGACGACGCCGTCACCAAGGTCAACGACCTGAACGACGGCGCCAAGAAGGTCGCCGCGGGCGCGAAGAAGCTGCACACCGGTCTGGGCACCGCCAAGACCGGAGCGGTCGACCTGGACGAGGGCGTGGGCAAGCTCAAGACCGGCGCCGACGACCTCAACGGCGGCATGTTCAAGCTGGTCGACGGCTCCGGCAAGCTCGCCGGGGGCCTGCACGACGGAGCCGAGCAGATCCCGGACTACGACAAGAAGGACCGCGACCGGCGCACCTCCGTCATGGCCGACCCCGTTCAGCTCGCCTCCAGGGACCTGCACAAGGCGCCCAACTACGGCACCGGTTTCGCCCCGTACTTCATCCCGCTGTCCCTGTGGGTGGGCGCGATGGTGGCGTACATGCTGATCGCGCCGATGAACCGGCGGGCGCTCGCGACGGGCGCCTCGGCGTGGCGGATCGCCCTGGCGGGCTGGTTGCCGGTGGTGGCGGTCGGGGTGCTCCAGACGACGGCGCTGATGGCGGTGCTGCACTGGGCGGTCGGCCTGGAGATGGTGCGGGCGGCCGGGACGGTGGGCTTCCTGTTCCTGGTGACGGCGTGCTTCGCGGCGCTCGTGCAGTGGCTCAACGCCCGGTTCGGGGCGGCGGGCCGGATCCTGGTCCTCGCCCTGCTGATGCTCCAGCTGACATCCGCGGGCGGCACCTACCCCGTGCAGACCAGCCCGGGGTTCTTCAACGCGCTGCACCCCTTCCTGCCGATGAGTTACGTCGTCGACGCCCTGCGCAGGCTGATCACCGGCGGCGGTCTCGGCCCGGTGTGGACAGCGTGCGCGGTGCTGACCGCGTTCACCGCGGGCGCCCTCGCGCTGACCGCGCTGTCGGCGCGCCGCCGTCAGGTGTGGACGCTCGACCGGCTGCACCCGGAGCTGAGCCTGTGACCACGCGGATCTCCGGGGAGACGGTTGCTGTGACAATCAGGGCCATGGAAAGCAGCAGCACCACGTCGGGCGGCAGGTCGCGCCGTGAGGCCACCCGGCAGAAGCTCTACGAGGCGGCCGTCACCCTCATCGCCGAACAGGGCTTCTCCGCCACCACGGTGGACGAGATCGCCGAGCGGGCCGGCGTCGCGAAGGGCACCGTCTACTACAACTTCGCCAGCAAGTCAGTGCTCTTCGAGGAGCTGCTGCGGCACGGCGTGGGCCTCCTCACCGCGTCCCTGCGGGAGGCGGCCGAGCGGACGGCCCGCGAGGGCGGCACCAAGGTGGACGCCCTGGACGCGATGATCCGCGCGGGTCTCGTCTTCATCGACCGCTACCCGGCCTTCACGCAGCTGTACGTGGCCGAGCTGTGGCGCACCAACCGGGCCTGGCAGTCCACCCTCATGGTGGTCCGGCAGGAGGCGGTGGCGGTCGTCGAGGGCGTCCTGCGCGAGGGGATCGAAGGCGGTGAGTTCAGCGACGAGATCGACGTCCAGCTGACCGCGGCCGCGCTGGTCGGCATGGTCCTGGTGGCCGCCCTGGACTGGCAGGCGTTCCAGCCGGAGCGCTCCCTCGACGACGTCCACTCGGCGCTGTCCCGGCTGTTGCAGGGGCGGGTGAGCGGCAGGCACTGAAGTCGGGGCCCGGACATGCGAAAGCGCCGGTCCGCCGTGGCCACGTCCCCCGTGTGCCACCGCCGAACCGGCGCTTCCGCGTGCTCCCCCCGTTTCCCCTGTTCCCCCGATCCCCCGTTCGGTCGTTCCCCCGCGTTCCCCCCGTGCCTCGCTCCCGCCGAA
This sequence comes from Streptomyces sp. NPDC043427, assembly GCF_056436655.1. Taxonomy (NCBI): domain Bacteria; kingdom Bacillati; phylum Actinomycetota; class Actinomycetes; order Kitasatosporales; family Streptomycetaceae; genus Streptomyces; species Streptomyces sp. NPDC043427. The sequence continues at coordinate 256,919 of NZ_JBWKCC010000001.1, forward strand.
CGTGTCGGCGGAAGGAGCGGTCGAGGGCCGGCACCGTTCCGCCGCCCCGTGTCGGCGGTGCCGGAGCCGTGCCCCTTTCCGTGTCTCCACTCTCTCGTTCACGCAGGTCGGGACCCATCCGCGCGCGTACTCATCTCCATGCCTAGGTACGGATACTCAGACCTGCGCACGCGGGCCCACGACGCTCCCTCGCTGTATGGTCACGAGCACGTCCGCGCCACTACTCCCCCGCCCGGCCTCCGGCTCCGACCGGCCACCGACGGCCGGGGTGTCAGTGGCGGCCGATAAAGTCGCAGGCATGGCACGGATTGCGGTGATCGGCGCCGGGATGGGCGCGATGGCGGCCGCCGCCCGGCTGGCCGTCGCGGGCCACCGGGTGGCGGTGTACGAGCGGACGGAGACGTACGGCGGTGCGGTGCGCCGCTTCGAGCGGGACGGCTTCTCCTTCGACACCGGTCCCGGGCTGCTCCCGCTGCCCGCGGTCTACCGCGACCTGTTCGTGAAGACGGGCAAGGAGCCGCTGGAGGCGTGCGTCGAGCTGACCCAGGTCGACCCGTCGTCTCACCACGTCTTCGCCGACGGCACACAGGTGTCCCTGCCGAACGCCTCCCGCGCGGGTGCCGTCTCCGCCCTGGACGAGGCACTCGGGGCGGGCACCGGGCAGCGCTGGGGCGACTTCCTGGTCCGGGCCCGCGAGACCTGGGACCGCACGCGCCGGCCGCTCCTGGAGGAGCCATTGTGGCCGAACTGGTCGGTGCTGGCCGAGCGCGAGCCCTACCCGTCGGTCCCGCACAAGAAGCTGCTGCGCACCCGCCGCGCCGGCACCCTGGCCGAGATCGGCGCCTGGGAACTGCGCGACTCCCGGCTCACCGCCCTGCTCGAGAGCCACGCGCTCGCGTACGGCCTGGACCCCCGTGTCGCCCCGGCGAGCGCGGCCGTGCTGCCGTACATGGAGTACGCCTTCGGCGTCTGGTACGTCCGCGGAGGCCTTCGGGAGCTGGCGCGCGCGGTGTACGAGCGGTGCGTGGCACGCAGGGTGGAGTTCGTGTTCGGCGCTGAGGTCACGCGGGTCCTGGAGAAGGACGGCCGGGCGGCGGGCGTGGAGCTCGCCGACGGGAGCGTGGCCGAGGCGGACTTCGTGGTCGCCGGCGTGGCCCCCGGCGCGCTGAGGACAGAGCCGGCCGCCCCGCGCGACGGCGAGGTTCCGCCGCAGCGGGGGCTGCCGAGTCGTCTGACGGTGCTGCTGGCGCTGCGCGGCGGGCGCCCGGAGGGGGTGGCCCACCGGACGGTGGTGCACGCGGAGGACCGGGAGGGCGAGCTGGAGAGCCTGTTCGGCACCCGTCCGGGACCGCCGGCGCACCCGACGGTCACGATCCTGCGGCCGGACGACGCGGGGGCGGCCCCGGACCCCGACCACGAGGCGATCACCCTCACCGCGCCGGTACCCGCCGAGCAGTCGGGCCAGAGCTACGACGATCAGGTCGGGCGTGTGATCACCACCGCCGAGCGCGCGATACCCGGCCTCCGCGCCCGCCTCCTCTGGCACGAGGTCCGCACCCCGGCCGACATCGCGGAGACGACCGGAGCGGAGGGCGGCGCGGTCCCGGCGCCCGCGCTGGCCGCGGCTGACGGCCGCCTGCTGCACCCGTCCAACAGCACTGGCCTGTCGGGCCTGTTCGCCGTAGGCGGCTGGTCGCACCCCGGCGGGGGTCTCCCCCACGCGGGCATGTCGGGCGCGCTGGTGTCCGGGCTGATCGTGGAGGGGCCGGACTTCCGGGGCTCTCAGTGAGGCCCCGGCCGAGCCCGGCGTGAAACACGGCCAGAGCAAGCCCGGCGGCTCTCACCGCCGACGGCTTCAGAACCGATACTGCTCGCCGAACCCGTTCCCCTGCTGCTGCCCGTCGCCCTGGTAGTACTGCTGCTCCGGCGGGAGTTCACCGCCGAGCGGGTCGTCGGTGTTGCGCTGCTGCGGGACCCAGACTCCGCCGGGCGCGGTCTCGCCGTAGCCGCCGGTGGCGTACTGGTCCTGCTCCTGCCCGTAGCCCTGCTGGCCGTACTGCTGCTGGCCGTAGCCGGTGTCGTACGAGCCGCCGTAGGACTGGCCGCCGATGTACGGGTCGGAGTAGGCGGCGTACTGCTGCTGGCCGTTCGTGTCGTAGCCGTACTGCTGGCCGTAGGGAGAGTAGCCGTCGTACGAATAGGACTGGTCGGCCGTCGCGTACTGGTCCTGGGGCTGGTTCGCGGTCGCGGACGACGAGTCCGTGCCGTAGCCGGCGGAGTCGCTGTATATGCCGTACGCACTGGTGTCGTCCGGCATCGGCTGCGGCTCGTAGACGGTGGTGGCCTCGGCGGCCGCGGCGGGGCGGGCGGGCGTGAACACGTCGTCGCGGTCGTAGTCGTCGTCGTAGGAGGCCTTGTCCCGGCCGTACGACCCGCTGTCGGCGCCGTAGGCACCGTCGCCTTCGGAGCCGTAGCCGGTGCCTGCGGCCTCCAGGCCGGAGACCTCGAGGGTCGGTTCCTGGCGCTCCGCCTTGCCTCGGCGGCGCTTGGTGCCGTCGGCGCCGGGACGGCTGACGGCCCAGCCGGCCGCGAAGCCGCGGCGGAACGACAGCGTGACGTAGGTCTGGCCGACCGCGAAGGCGATCGCGCCCAGCCCGATGACGATGACCGACGGGATCAGCACGCCGAGCACGACGCCGACGAAGCCGACGAAGGCGAGCAGCCGCCAGCGAAGCCGTGCCTTGTACTGCAGCAGGACCTCACCGAGCAGCCACAGTGCGACGATGCCGAACGCGATGTAGAGGACCGTCCAGCCCATGTACGCCCCTCTCAGAGTGGCCGCTACGCAGTGTGTCGTATGCGGTGCGACCGGTCTAGGCCTGCGGCGGGTGGTGCAGACCCAGGTTTTCGTGAATTTCCAACGTCGCCGTGGAGTTGTTGAGCGTGATGAAGTGCAGTCCGGGCACTCCCTCGGCCAACAGCCGAGCGCAGAACTCCGTCGCGAATTCGATGCCAATGGAGCGTACAGCGGACGGATCGTCTTTTGCTGTGAGGATCCGCTCTTTCAGCGCCGGCGGGAAGGCGGCGTTGGTGAGCGACGGCACACGCTGCAGCGTCTTCACGCTGGCGATCGGCATGACCTCGGGAATGATCGGGGTGTCGCAGCCGGCCGCCGCCACCCGGTCCCGCAGTCGCAGGTAGTCCTCGGGCTGGAAGAACATCTGCGTGATGGCGTAGTCCGCGCCCGCGCGGCACTTGTCGACGAAGTGACTGACATCGGTGTCCCACTCGGTGGAGCGGGGGTGCATCGCGGGGAAGGCCGCGACCCCCACGCAGAAGTCACCGGAGGTCTTGATGAGTTCGACGAGCTCGGCGGCGTACTTCAGGCCCTGCGGGTGGGGCACCCACTCGCCCATGGGGTCGCCCGGCGGGTCGCCGCGCAGGGCCAGCATGTTGCGGATCCCCGCGTCGGCGTACTGGCCGATGATGTTGCGCAGGTCGGCGACGGAGTGGTCGACCGCGGTGAGGTGGGCGATCGGCGTGAGGGTGGTGTCCGAGGCGATGGCCTCGGTCGCCTTGACGGTGCCCGCACGGGTGGAGCCGCCCGCGCCGTAGGTCACGGAGACGAAGTCGGGCGCCACGGCCTCGACGCGGCGCAGCGCGTTCCACAGGTTCCGCTCGCCCTTCGCGGTCTTCGGGGCGTAGAACTCGAAGGACAACGTCGTTTTTCCGGTCGCGAGCATGTCACGAACCGTGCGCGCGTGGTCCGTCCTGGTGGATGCGGTTCCGAGGGCCATACCGGCAGGTTAGTCAGGGGGCGGCGGTCCCCCAACCGGATGTTGGGAATTTGCCCGCTTTGTCGGCTTGTTGTCCACCCCTCGGACAAACAGCCGGGTCCGAACAGCCAGGACTGCCGAAGGCTCACGGCTGCCGAAGGCTCACGGCTGCCGGAGCCGCTTGGCGAACTCGCTCGCGGCGGCCCCCGGGTCGTCAGCCTCCGTGAGCGCGCGGACGACGACCACGCGCCGGGCGCCCGCCTCCAGCACCTCGTCGAGGTTGCCCAGGTCGATGCCACCGATGGCGAACCAGGGGCGGTCGGTGCCCAGGGCGGCCGTGTGGCGGACCAGGCCGAGGCCGGGGGCGGGACGGCCGGGCTTGGTGGGGGTCGGCCAGCACGGGCCGGTGCAGAAGTAGTCCACGCCCTCCTGCACGGCGGCCTCGGCGGCCTCCGACTCGGCGTGCGTGGAGCGGCCTATGAGCACGTCGGCGCCGAGGATGGCGCGGGCGGCGGGCACCGGGAGGTCGCCCTGGCCGAGGTGCAGTACGTCCGCGGTGGCGGCGTGGGCGAGGTCCGCGCGGTCGTTGACCGCGAGCAGCTTGCCGTGCCGGGCGCAGGCCTCGGCGAAGACCTCAAGGTGCTCCAGCTCCTCGCCGGCCTCCATGCCCTTGTCGCGCAGCTGCACGATGTCGACACCGCCGGCCAGGACCGCGTCCAGGAACTCCGGCAGGTCGCCCTGGCGCTTCCGGGCGTCCGTGCACAGGTAGAGACGGGCGTCGGCGAGCCGGGCGCGGGTGGTGTCGGGCATGCGTGTGTCCCCCGTGGTGTGGCGTACGGGCCCGCGGGCCCGTACGCCGGGTGGTTGTTCGGATCAGCAGGTCAGACGGCGAGCGCCTGGGCGCGGCGCTTCACCTCCGTGCCGCGATTCTCGCTCAGGGCCTGCGCCGGGGTGCCTGGCAGGGTCGGGTCGGGGGTGAAGAGCCACTCCAGCATCTCTTCGTCCGTGAAGCCGTCGTCCCGCAGGAGCGTCAGGGTGCCGGAGAGGCCCTTGACGACCTTGTCCTCGTCGATGAAGGCGGCGGGGACTTGCAGTGCGCGGTTCTCGCCACGGCGCACGGCGATCAGCTGGCCCTCCTTGACCAGCTGCCGCACACGCGTCACCTCGACGCCGAGCTTTTCGGCGATGTCGGGGAGGGTGAGCCAGGCGGGGACGAGAGCATCGATCTTTGCGTCAATCTCGGTCACGTCATCAAGACTGCCATCCCGGACTGACAGTGGGTAGCCGGGCACCGCCCTCCGGGGCATGAGCCCCCTCACCGCTACGCCGTCGCGGCCTTCAGCGGGCGCGCCGGGTCCGTCAGCAGCTCGGGGTTCATCGGCGTGCCCGACTCGATCAGCCGCCTGCCCTGGGCCAGGTCCCTCGGCCGGCCCACCGCCAGCAGGGCGACCAGGCGCGTCTCGCGAAGCCAGCAGACCGTCCAGGCCGGGCCGGAGGAATCACCGCGCCACAGGGTGGTGTCGGCGGACGGGTGGTGACCGGCGTACTGGACGAAGCGGCCGAACTGCTCGGACCAGAAGTAGGGCACCGGGTCGTAGACCGCCGGGGGCTCGCCGGAGGGGCCGCCGACGATGTTCGCGGCGACCGTGCGCGGGCCCTGGAGGGCGTTGTCCCAGTGGTGGACCAGCAGCCGCTCGCCGTAGCGCCTCGAGGGGAACGAGGCGCAGTCGCCGACCGCGTACACGTCCGGCGCGGAGGCGTGGAGCCCCTCGTCGGCCACGACCTCGCCGTGCGCGCCGAGCGCGATGCCGGAGCCGGCCAGCCAGGCCGTGGCGGGCCGGGCGCCGATGCCGACGACGACGGCACCAGCGGGCAGCCGCGTACCGTCGTCGAGCACCACCGCGCCGGGTTCGGCGCGCTCCACGCGTGCGTGCGTACGCAGCACCGCGCCGCTGTCGGCGTACCAGGCGGCCATGGGCGCGGCGACCTCGGCGGGCAGCGCGCCCGTGAGCGGCCGGTCCGCGGCCTCGACGACGGTCACCGCGCAGCCGGCCTCCAGCGCGGCCGTGGCGAACTCCGCGCCGATCCAGCCCGCGCCGACCACCACGACGTCGTGCCGGCGCGCGAGGACGGGCCGCAGTCGCTCGGCGTCGTCCAGGGTGCGCAGCAGATGCACACCGGGCACACCCTCCGTGCCCGGCAGCCGGATGGGCTCGGCTCCGCTCGCGAGGACGAGGACGTCGTACGGCACCGGCCCGGTGGTGGTGTCCAGTTCGTGGTCGTCTGGGCGCACGCCGAGCACCTCGCGCCCCAGGTGCAGCTCGATGCCGAGCGCCTCGAAGTCGACGTCGAAGGCGGAGCCCTCGGCCTTGCCGAGCAGGACGGCCTTGGACAGCGGCGGCCGGTCGTAGGGCTGGTGGGGCTCCGCGCCGATCAGCGTCACCGTGCCGGTGAAGCCCTGCTCCCGCAGGGCGACCGCGGTCTGCACCCCGGCCATGCCCGCGCCGACGACGACCACGCGCCGTCGCCCCGCCGTACCCCGCTCCTGCGTCTGCTCGCTCACCTGATCACCATAGACAACTGACCATTCGTCAGTCAGCCGTCGGGTCAGCGGTCGGCTTCCGTGACCTGCTCCACCACGCTCGTGCCCCGACCGGTCTGCGACTCCCACGCCCAGGTCTCCTCCAGGCGCACCCGGCCGTCGGGCAGCTCCACGACGGTGGACACACAGTGCCCCGACGACGTCGTCCCGTCGCGCTTCAACTGCACGTACCGGAAGTCCAGCCCGTCACCCTCACGCGTACCCACCAGATGCCCGCGCACGACATCGCCGCCCGCGTACTCGGCCCAGATCTCGCCGTCCTTCTCGTGGTACGTGAACCTGGTGCGCGTACCCACCTGACCTGGGGCCTGGTCGGCGACAGGGGCGAGGACGAGGCCGTCCAGCGAGCGAGGCATGACGTGAGGCTCCCTACAAGTGCGTTGCTCCGACGGCTAGGGTGGCCACGTTAAAGCACACGCGGGAGCCCGGCGCACCGGGCTGAGAGGGAGGCTGGCGGCCTCCGACCGTACGAACCTGATCCGGGTCATGCCGGCGAAGGGAGGGGCTGGACGCCCATGTCGCGTACGTCCGACACCTCAGACGTCCTGGTCGTCGGGGGCGGAATCATCGGTCTCGTCACCGCGTGGCGGGCGGCGCAACGCGGTTTCGCCACGGCCGTCGTGGACCCGGAGCCGGGCGGCGGTGCCGCGCAGGTGGCGGCCGGGATGCTGGCCGCGGTCACGGAACTGCACTACGGCGAGCAGACCCTGCTCGGCCTGAACCTGGAGTCGGCCCGCCGCTACCCCGACTTCGCGGCCGAGCTCACCGCACTCACCGGGCACGACCTCGGCTATCGCCGCAACGGCACCCTCGCCGTCGCGCTGGACGCCGACGACCGCGCCCACCTGCGCGAACTGCACGCCCTGCAACGACAGTCGGGGCTGGAGTCGGAGTGGCTGTCCGGGCGGGACTGCCGGCGCCTGGAACCGATGCTCGCGCCAGGGGTGCGCGGCGGGCTGCGGGTGGACGGCGACCACCAGATCGACCCGCGGCGGCTCGCCGGGGCGCTGGTGGCCGCGTGCGAGCGGGCCGGCGTGGTCTTCCACCGCGGCTGGGCCGACCGGCTCACCGTCGTACGGGAGCGGGCGGCCGGCGTCGTCACGCGCGCGGGTGTCGCCCTGGGCGCGGAGCAGGTGGTGCTCGCGGGCGGCAGCCTCAGCGGGCGGCTCGCGGGCGTCCCGGACGAGGTCCTGCCGCCGGTACGGCCCGTGAAGGGGCAGGTGCTGAGGCTGACCGTGCCGAAGCGGTACGCGCCGTTCCTGAGCCGGACCGTGCGCGCGATGGTCCGCGGCAGCCAGGTCTACCTGGTGCCGCGCGAGAACGGCGAGCTGGTCGTCGGCGCGACCAGTGAGGAGCTCGGCTGGGACACGACGGTGACCGCCGGCGGGGTGTACGAGCTGCTGCGCGACGCCCACGAGCTGGTGCCGGGCATCACGGAGCTGCCGTTGACGGAGACCCGCGCGGGGCTGCGTCCCGGCTCGCCCGACAACGCGCCGCTGCTCGGTCCGACGGGGCTGGCGGGACTGCTGCTGGCCACCGGGCACTACCGCAACGGCGTGCTGCTCACACCGGTCACCGGTGACGCCCTGGCGCATGCCCTGGTCACCGGTGACCTCCCCGACGAGGCCCGCCCCTTCACCGCCCGCCGCTTCGCCACCGCCGCACTCACGGAGCAGCCCGCATGAACACCCCCCTCACCGTCCCGGTCACCATCTCGGTCAACGGCGAGCGTCGCGAGGTCGCGCCGGGCACGGCCCTCGACACGCTCGTGAAGTCCCTCACCGCCGCGCCCTCCGGGGTGGCCGCGGCCCTCAACGAAACCGTCGTCCCGCGCGCGCAGTGGTCCGCCACGCCCCTCTCCGAGGGAGACCGCGTCGAAGTCCTCACCGCCGTCCAAGGAGGCTGAACCATGGCCGACGATCCCTTTGTCCTCGGTGGTACGTCCTTCACGTCCCGCCTGATCATGGGCACGGGCGGCGCGCCCAGCCTGGAGGTGCTGGAGCGCGCGCTGGTCGCGTCCGGGACCGAGCTGACGACCGTCGCGATGCGGCGGGTGAATCCCTCGGTGCACGGTTCGGTGCTGTCGGTGCTGGAGAAGCTCGGGATCCGGGTGCTGCCGAACACCGCGGGGTGCTTCACCGCAGGAGAGGCCGTACTGACCGCGCGGCTGGCGCGGGAGGCGCTGGGCACCGATCTGGTCAAGCTGGAGGTCATCGCCGACGAGCGGACGTTGCTGCCCGATCCGATCGAGCTGCTGGACGCGGCGGAGACGCTGGTCGACGACGGGTTCACCGTGTTGCCGTACACGAACGACGATCCGGTGCTGGCGCGGAAGCTGGAGGACGTGGGCTGCGCGGCGATCATGCCGCTCGGCTCGCCGATCGGCTCCGGGCTCGGGATCCGCAACCCGCACAACTTCCAGTTGATCGTGGAGCACGCGCGTGTGCCGGTGATTCTGGACGCGGGCGCCGGTACCGCCTCGGACGCGGCGTTGGCGATGGAGCTGGGCTGCGCGGGCGTGATGCTGGCGTCGGCGGTGACACGGGCACAGGAGCCGGAGCTGATGGCATCGGCGATGAAGCACGCCGTGGAGGCGGGGAGGCTGGCCCGGTTGGCGGGCCGGATTCCTCGCCGGCACTTCGCGGAGGCGTCGTCTCCGACGGAGGGGCTGGCGGCGTTGGATCCCGAGCGGCCCGCCTTCTAGTCGCCCGGTGCCGCACTCCCGTTGCGTCTCCCACCCACGCACATCTGTTTCCAGTCGGCCAAGAGGTGGGCTCCCACCCCCTCGTCTCTCGTGCGTAGAGCGCGTGGGTTGCGTCACAGGTCGGCTGCAGTCATGGTGCGATACGGGTGGAGCCGTAGGGGTGTCAGTTGTGGCTCGTACACTCGCCTGCGTGGATACGACCCTTCAGGACCCTCTCGTCGGGCAGGTGCTCGACGGCCGTTATCGCGTCGACGCGCGGATCGCGGTCGGTGGGATGGCCACGGTCTACCGGGCCCTGGACACCCGCCTCGACCGCGTCCTGGCGTTGAAGGTGATGCACCCGACCCTCGCGGCCGACGGCACGTTCGTCGAGCGGTTCATCCGGGAGGCGAAGTCGGTGGCCCGGCTCGCCCACCCCAACGTCGTGCAGGTCTTCGACCAGGGCGCCGACGGGTCGTACGTCTATCTCGCCATGGAGTACGTCGCCGGCTGCACCCTGCGCGACGTGCTGCGCGAGCGCGGGGCGCTGCAGCCGCGTGCCGCGCTGGACATCCTGGAGCCGGTGCTGGCCGCGCTCGGCGCCGCGCACCGCGCCGGGTTCGTGCACCGGGACATGAAGCCGGAGAACGTGCTGATCGGGGACGACGGCCGGGTCAAGGTCGCCGACTTCGGTCTCGTACGGTCCGTGGACACGGTCACCAGCACCACCGGCGCCGTACTCGGCACCGTCTCGTACCTCGCGCCCGAGCAGATCGAGAACCAGGGCACCGCCGACCCCCGCGTCGACGTGTACGCGTGCGGTGTCGTCTTCTACGAGATGCTGACCGGCGAGAAGCCACACGAGGCGGACTCCGCCGCCGTGGTGCTCTACAAGCACCTCCACGAGGACGTCCCGCCGCCGTCGACGACGGTGCCGGGCCTGCCGTACGAGCTGGACGAGCTGGTCGCCTCGGCGACCGCCCGCAATCCGGACGTGCGCCCGTACGACGCCGTGGCGCTCCTCGCGCAGACCCGTCAGGCGCGCGAGGCGCTGAGCGCGGACCAGCTGGACGCGCTGCCGCCGCAGGCCCTCGCCGCGGACCATGACAACGCGGACGACCGTACGAGCGTGATCCCGCGCTCGCTGACGGTGCCGCGGCTGCTGCCCGTCAACCCCGTCAACGAGGACGCCGAGCCCGAGGTGCACCGCACCAGCCGGCTGGAGTCCCCGCCGCCTCCTCCGCCGGCGCCTCGGCGACGGCTGCCCCGGCGCGGTGTCGTTTCGCTCGTCGCCGCCCTCCTGCTGGCCCTCGGCGTCGGCGCGGGCGTCTGGTACATCAACTCCGGGCAGTTCACCAAGGTCCCGCCGCTGCTGACGAAGACCGAGGCACAGGCGCGGGACCGGCTGGAGGGGGCCGGGCTGAACGTCGGCAAGGTCAGCCACTCCTACAGCGACACCGTCAAGCGCGGCACGATCATCAGCACCGACCCGGCGCCCGGCACCCGCATCCGCGACAACGACTCCGTGGCGCTCACCGTCTCCGACGGCCCGGAGACGGTGAACGTGCCCGATGTGAAGGGCGCCCGTCTGGCCAAGGCCAAGGCCCTGCTGAGGTCGGACGGGCTGGAGCCCGGCATGGTCACGGAGGCGTTCAGCGAGGACATCGACAAGGGCCTCGTGATCCGCACGAACCCCGCCTCCGGCACCGAGCGGCGAGCGGGCTCCGCGATCGCGATCGTCGTCAGCAAGGGCGCTCCCGTCGACGTCCCGGACGTCACCGGCCAGGACGTGGCGGACGCCAGGGCGGAGCTGGAGGAGGCCGGCCTGAAGGTGAAGGTCTCGTCCGAGACGGTCACGTCGGACGAGTTCGACAAGGGCCAGGTCGCCGCGCAGTCCCCGGACGTCGACAGCCGGGTGGCCGAGGGCGACACGGTGACGCTGACGGTCTCCAAGGGCCCGCAGATGATCGAGGTACCGGACGTGGTCGGCGACAGCGTCGACGACGCCAAGCAGCAACTGGAGTCCGCCGGCTTCCAGGTCAAGGAGGACCGCGGGCTGCTCGGCCTGTTCGGCGACACCGTCAAGAAGCAGTCCGTGGACGGCGGCGACACCGCGCCCAAGGGATCGACGATCACGATCACCATCAGGTGAGGGCGATCACGTTCAGCGGCGACGGGGCGGGCTGCACGGCATGACACCCTGAACGGGTGACAGACCAGCAGCACAGCCCCTCCCGCAACCCCGTCGGCGGCCATGTCCCCGTGGCCGGCGGACTGCACTCGGTGGGGCTGACGTACGCCCACGACCTCAAGGCGGAGACCGTGCAGGTCTTCGTCGCCAACCCGCGCGGCTGGGCCACGCCCACCGGTGATCCCCGACAGGACGAGGCGTTCCGGGAGACCTGCGCGGCCGAGTCGGTCCCGGCGTACGTGCACGCCCCGTACCTGATCAACTTCGGCTCGCACACCGAGGCGACCGTGGAGAAGTCCGTGGAGTCGCTGCGGCACTCCCTGCGCCGCGGGCGGGAGATCGGCGCGCTCGGCGTGGTCGTGCACACCGGGAGCGCCACCGGGGGCCGGGAGCGCTCGGTGGCACTGAAGCAGGTCAGGGAGTACCTGCTGCCGCTGCTCGACGAACTCACCCACGACGACGACCCGTTCCTGCTGCTGGAGTCCACCGCCGGGCAGGGCTCCTCGCTCTGTTCGCGGACCTGGGACTTCGGGCCGTACTTCGAGGCGCTGGACGCGCACCCGAAGCTGGGCGTCTGCCTGGACACCTGCCACATCTTCGCGGCCGGCCACGACCTGACCGGGCCGGACGGCATGCACCGGACGCTCGATCTGCTGGTGGAAACCGTCGGCGAGGGACGGCTGAAACTGATCCACGCCAACGACTCCAAGGACGTGGTGGGCGCCCACAAGGACCGCCACGAGAACATCGGCTCGGGGCACATAGGCGAGGATCCGTTCCGCGCGCTGATGACTCACCCGGCCACCGAGGGCGTGCCGCTGATCATCGAGACGCCCGGCGGCAAGGAAGGGCACGCGGCGGATGTGGAGCGGCTGAAGAAACTCAGGGACGGATAGCGCGGTACAGGAATACCCCATGGGGGTATCCGGTTGTTGCCTGACGCAGGAACCGACACCTGACCCAGGGGGCACCATGGAACACGAAGCGCACGCGGCACACGAAGCGCACGCGGCACACGGTCACCACCACGGGGCCCAGGCCACGGCCGGCACCTGGACCACGGCCGTCCAGGCGACCCTGCACTGCCTCACCGGCTGCGCCATCGGCGAGGTGCTCGGCATGGTCATCGGCACCGCGTTCGGCTGGGGCAACGTGCCCACCCTGATCCTGGCGATCGTCCTGGCGTTCTTCTTCGGTTACGCGCTCACCCTGCGCGGCGTCCTGAAGGCGGGTGTCGATCTGCGGGCGGCCGTCCGGGTGGCGCTGGCCGCGGACACGCTGTCCATCGCCGTGATGGAACTGGTCGACAACGGCGTGATCGTGCTGTGGCCGGGCGCCATGGACGCGGGACTGGGCGACGCCCTGTTCTGGGGTGCACTCGCGATCTCCCTGGCCATCGCCTTCGTGGCCACCACCCCGGTCAACAAGTGGATGATCGGCCGTGGCAAGGGCCACGCGGTGGTGCATCAATACCATCACTGAGCAGCGAGGACGTCGGGGCTCAGAGCTCGGGGCCGTCCCCGGGCTCCTCCTGGTAGGAGTAGCGCTGCTCCTTCCAGGGGTCGCCGACGTTGTGGTAGCCGCGCTCCTCCCAGAAGCCCCGGCGGTCGGCGGTCATGTACTCGACGCCGCGGACCCACTTGGGGCCCTTCCAGGCGTAGAGATGGGGAACGACCAGGCGGAGCGGGAAGCCGTGCTCGGCGGTGAGCAGTTCGCCGTCCTTGTGAGTGGCGAAGATGGTGCGCTCGGAGGCGAAGTCCGACAGGCGGAGGTTGGAGCTGAATCCGTACTCCGCCCACACCATCACATGGGTGACATCGGGGGCGGGTGGGGCGATCTCCAGGATCGTGTGGGCGGGGATTCCGCCCCACTCGGCGCCGAGCATGCTGAACTTCGTGACGCAGTGCAGATCGGCCACGACGGTGGTGTACGGCAGGGCCGTGAACTCCTCGTGGTTCCAGCAGCGCTTCTCACCGTCGGCGGTGGCACCGAAGACCCTGAACTCCCAGCGCTCGGGCCGGAACTTGGGCACCGGCCCGTAGTGCGTGACCGGCCAGCCCCGCTGCAGTCGCTGCCCCGGCGGAAGCTCGGACCGTGCCGCTTCTCCAGATTCGCGCTCCACCGGATGACCCATGTCTCCATCCTGACAGACCCCGGACGGTGCACATGACCGGCCATGTCCGGAAACGGGCAACAGCTACTAAGCCAGGACTTACTTACTAAGTATCCACTTACTGGACGATCTTCCACGCCGGTGGAATCATGCGCCCCGAAGCCTCCCCCAGCTGTTTCCCACGTGGAAGGAGCCCATGCGATGCAGGGCGACCCCGAGGTCATCGAGTTTCTCAACGAGCAGCTCACCGCCGAGCTCACCGCGATCAACCAGTACTTCCTGCACGCGAAGATGCAGGAGAACTTCGGCTGGACGAAGCTCGCGAAGTACACGCGGCACGAGTCGTTCGACGAGATGAAGCACGCCGAGGTGCTCACCGACCGGATCCTGTTCCTCGAGGGGCTGCCGAACTACCAGCGGCTGTTCCACGTGCGCGTCGGGCAGACGGTCCGGGAGATGTTCGAGGCCGACCGGCAGATCGAGGTGGAGGCGATCGACCGGCTCAGGCGGGGGATCAGGGTGATGCGCGAGAAGGGCGACGTCACCTCTGCGAACATCTTCGAGTCGATCCTCGCGGACGAGGAGCACCACATCGACTACCTCGACACCCAGCTGGAACTGCTGGAGAAGCTTGGCGAGGCCCTGTACATCGCACAGCTGATCGAGCAGCCGGAGAGCTAGGTACGGCTGAGAGGGGCCGGCCGGAGAGCTAGGCGGCCTCTTCCAGGCCGGATTCCCGACCGGAGATCTCCGCGAACACCCGCTTGCCCTCGTCGGCCGGCTCACGGCGCGGGCACGTGCCTCGGCCGAGGATCGCCTGGATGCGGCGGACGCAGGAGCCGCAGTCCGTCCCGGCCTTGCAGGCGGACGCGATCTGGCGGGGCGTGCAGGCGCCGTCGTCCACGTGCTTGAGGACCTGCGCTTCAGTCACTCCGAAGCAGCTGCAGACGTACACGCGGACTCACCTCCCACCGAGATCGATAAGGCTAACCTAACCTTACCCGGCGCTCAGAGACCGCAAAAGTGGAGTGGGGGGGGGGGGGGGGGGGGGGGGGGGGGGGGGGGGGGGGGGGGGGGGGGGGGGGGGTGGGGGGGGGGGTTGTGGTTGTCTTCTCCCCTCGTGAGGAGAGA